>JBAYRG010000179.1:0-6470 GCA_041676805.1 Proteiniphilum sp. | reverse complement strand
TGCTTTTTGGTATATATCTTACAAATAGTTTGGTTGAAGGTGGAATTAATCTGATCAAAATGGTATTTTTGCAAATTAATACACTTTCAGAATTATGACTACAACGACGGCCAAACATCCCAAAGGGCTTTATTTCGTATTTTCTATTTCCATTGCCGAACGTTTCGGTTACTACGGTATGCGCGCACTATTCGTGCTATACATGATCAATGCGTTGATGATGGATAAAGAGCTCTCAGCACTTGTCTATGGTAATTACACCGGATTGGTTTACCTTACGCCGCTGATTGGCGGTTATGTGGCCGACAAATATTGGGGGATGCGTCGTTCTACCTTCTGGGGTATTGTCCTGATGGTGATCGGACAGTTGTTGATGTTTTTCAGCGCTCTCAATTTTCAACATCCTGAGCCGGCACGATGGCTGATGTACTCCGGATTGGGCTTCCTGATTTTTGGGAATGGTTTCTTTAAGCCCAATGTTTCCACTTTCGTAGGCCAACTCTATGAACCGGGTGACAGGAGACTCGATTCAGCCTATACCATCTTCTATATGGGGGTAAACCTTGGAGCATTTGCCGCACCCCTTATCTGTGGATTTTTGGGGGATACGGGCAATCCCGCCGATTTCAAATGGGGATTTCTCGTGGCAGCGTTGGTCTCGGTGGTCTGCCTTGTTCTTTATGTGCTGCGGAAAGACAAATACCTGGTTGATCCTGCCGGCAATCCTATCGGGGTTGAAGCTGCCGCAAAAAAGAGTGACACAACCAATGCAACTGACACAAATGACACGGCAGATGCCAAGCCGACCGTGAAATATACCTTCAAGGAAATAACATTATGGCTTGTTTTGGCAACCGGTTTGTTTGCTCTGTTTATGTACCTGTTCAAGGATGATCCGATCGGATCGTTTATCTTCACTGCCACATTGGTTGTCCCTGCTTTTGTGATATCCGACAAATCGCTGACCAAGATTGAACGCCAGCGGATCTGGGTGATCTATATCATTGCCTTTTTCGTCATTTTCTTCTGGTCTGCTTTTGAGCAGGCGGGCATATCATTGACCTATTTCGCGGCGGAGCAGACCAACCGGAATATTATGGGATGGACCATGCCCACCAGTTGGTTCCAGTCGTTCAACGCCGTATTTGTGATTCTTTTGGCCCCTCTGTTCGCCCAGTTATGGATTGCTCTGGGAAATAAGAACAACGAACCCTCTTCGCCAGTGAAACAGGCTATCGGATTGCTGTTGTTATCATTGGGCTACCTGCTGATTGCCATAGGTGTACAAGGTGTGGAGCCGGGTGTGAAGGTGAGTATTTTGTGGCTTGTGGGGCTCTACTTTATCCATACCATGGGAGAACTTTGTCTTTCTCCCATTGGCCTGTCAATGGTGAATAAATTGTCGCCGATCCGTTTTGCCTCGCTATTGATGGGGGTGTGGTACCTCTCTATGGCCACTGCCAATAAACTGGCGGGGGCATTGAGTTCGCTCTACCCCGAAGAGGGAAAAGTGAAACAGCTTTTCGGCATTGAAATTGCGACTCTTTTTGATTTCTTTATGGTGTTTGTGGTAATGGCTGCCGTGGCTTCCCTTATCCTTTTTCTCCTGTCGAAGAAACTGCAAAAACTGATGCACGGAGTACGGTGAAACAGCAACCGTTGTCGCACCTCTATTTCTTCTTTGTGGTGGCAATTACTCCACGGAAGTAACCGATGGACTCGGCGATCCCGATAAACGGATCTTTCATATTGCGTTCATGCTCCAGACTGCATACACCGTCGTATCCTACCTTACGAAGCATCTTCACAAAGGCGGGGATGTCGATAATGCCACGGCCGATTTCTACAGAGTATCCTGCTTTGGTGGATCCTGTAACATCTTTAATATGGATATCGAACACCCGGGAATGATATTTTTTCAGATCCTTGACAGGATCCTTGCCGTTACGAGTATCATGGCCGATGTCAAGACACATGCCGATACGGCGATCCAGTTCTTTCACGTTCTTCCATACATCATCTGCATCGGGATATAATGCCATATCCGGCCCATGCAGGTGGATGGCATAATAAAAATCGTATTCTTTTACTTTTTTGTCTACATAAGGCAATAATTCATAGTTCGGAACCCCTACGATCAATTTTACACCCACACGTTTTGCATATTCGAATGCATTATCAATCTCCTTTTCCGAACGCATATAAATAGGTCCCACAGCGTAACCTGTAACGCCCTTTGCTTTCAGCTTGGCATGGAAATCAGCTATTTCCTGATCGGTACTGTTGAAAGGGAGATGGAAATCCTTGATGCAAAGGTATTTTACATCGCATTTCTCCAGCGTCTCCAGTGTTTTGTCGAGATCGAAGTTGACGAAGGTGTAACCTGCCATGCCTACGTTGAATTTTTCGAAGGTGTCGGGTGCGGGTTGCGGATCAGGTCGATCTTGCGCAACCACTGAGAGGGATAGCAATAATCCCACTAAAATCAGAATCTTGTTCATACAATTATTTTATTTGGTGTTTACTATCAATATATTTAGGAATTTGGATCGATACTTCATTGAGTCGTTAAATCCATTTATACACCTGTTTTTAATATTATATATTGCCGTTTTAAACTGTGCACGTGCACTTTTTTATATAAAAGTAGTTCAATTCTTGAAAAGTAATGCCAAATCCATTAAATTTAACGTTATTTTGAATTTATTTTTTCAGGACTTCAAGTAATGTTACACTTGCTATTTGAATCTACCTCAATTAAATCAATAAGCCACAAATTTGTAAATAATTAATTGGATGTTATCTTTGTAATTTTAAATAAACGTTTTCGTTAAGCCTAATGAACTTCCCTGCAGATTTTATATCTTCCGCCCGTCTGTTGCTTGAAGACGATACAACGCTGTTCTTGTCATCATTAGTGGATGAAACACCGGTCAGTTTTCGGTTGAATCCATTCAAGACGAAATCTAATCCGTTAGGAGCGGAGTTTTCCCTTCAGCCTGTTCCCTGGTCCCAATGGGGATTTTATCTGGAAGAACGGCCAACTTTTACTTTTGATCCTCTTTTTCATGCCGGCTATTATTATGTGCAGGAGGCTTCCTCGATGTTTGTAGAACATGTGGTCAATGAATTGGTGAGAGAACCGGTGGTATGCCTCGATTTGTGTGCAGCTCCCGGGGGAAAGTCGGTTTCACTACTCTCCGCTCTTCCTGAGGGAAGCCTGCTGGTGAGCAACGAACTGATTCGTCAGCGCAGTCATGTATTGTCGGAGACGATGTCGAAGTTTGGATATCCTAATACGATGGTCACAAATAATAGGACGAAGGATTTCTCTCCTTTTCCTCACCTTTTTGATCTGGTGTTGGTGGATGCTCCCTGTTCGGGAGAGGGGATGTTTCGTAAAGATGAAATAGCCGTGGAAGAGTGGTCGCTGCAAAATGTAGAGATGTGCGCAGCACGTCAAAGAGACATTCTGACTGATATCTGGTCGTCGCTGAAGCCGGGAGGATTGTTGATTTATAGTACCTGCACTTTCAATACAACAGAAAATGAGGATAACGCTCTTTGGGCAGCAGCAGAGTTAGGGGCGGAGTTTGTATATGTGGAGACGGATAAAAATTGGGGTATTTCACCTGCATTTGATAGCCGGGTGACCGCTTATAGATTTTTTCCGCATAAGACCAAAGGAGAAGGATTGTTTGTGGCTGTGCTGAGAAAAAGAGAGGAGGGAACAGAAAAAACAATCTCCAGAGGACGAGGAATGAAAAATAGAAGAAAATCTTCTCCTCTTGTAAAGGATTCAGCCGCTTATGCGTCTCTATTGCTGCATCCCGATTCTTTTAACTTTATGGAGGAAGCCGATCGTATTGTTGCGCTACCCGCGGAGTATTCGGATATTTTTATCATGTTGAATGAACGATTGAAAATAGTTTCGATGGGTATTGAGATTGGCGGGAGAAAAGGGAAGGATTTTATACCCTCTCACAGTTTGGCGATAAGCCAGGAACTTAATCCCGATGCATTCCCCAGGTATGAATTGACTTATAAGGAGGCTATTTCTTATTTGAGGCGAGAGGCTATTATCCTTCCGGATGCTCCCAGGAGTTACTTGCTCCTTACTTATAAAAAAGAGCCATTGGGCTTTGTGAAGAATCTTGGCAATCGGGCAAATAATCTGTATCCCAACGAATGGCGTATCCGAAGTGGCCATCTGCCTGAAAGAAAAGCTGAAATTTTCATCCATTCTTAATTTTTTATTCTTCATTTTTTTATTTACCATGCAGTCTCGACAGTCACTCACTTACTTTTTTATAATTATGGCAATCATTGTTGCCTTTTTGTCGTTGTGGCTGTCGAATAAATGGGTGAAGAGGTTGGCAGATGAGGAGCGAAGGAAGATGGAGATTTGGGCGATGGCGACCGAATCGATGGCGGTGGATGAAGATATGGATATGTTGTTAGTTCTGCGTATCCTGGAAAGTAATACTACTATCCCCATTATATTGTATGACAGGGCTTCAGGAAGACTGACAGCACGTAACATCAAGATGCCGGAAGATGCGGTAGATTCTTATTTACAGGTAAAAATGGAGGAATTTGGGCGGCAACATGATCCTATTATGCTGCTCGAGATGAATCAACTACTCTATTATGATGATTCACATACGTTAAAGATGTTGCAACGCTATCCCTATCTGCAACTATTGGTGATCGCCTTGTTTATTGGTATAGCATTTTTTGGCCTGAACCGCTCGCAGAGGGCGGAACGGAATAGGGTATGGGTGGGATTGTCAAAAGAGACTGCCCACCAGTTGGGAACTCCTATTTCATCATTGGTGGCATGGATAGAATATATGAAATTGAGGGAGGTAGACCAAGAGATATTGACAGAAATAGATAAGGACATATCCCGTCTACAAATAATTGCGGAACGTTTTTCAAAGATAGGATCAGTATCTACTTTGGCATCCGGGGATCTGGAGGAGGCAATAAAATATTCTCTGGAATATCTGGAAAAGCGTATTTCAGGAGAAGTAATTCTTCACAGTCAGTTTCCCGGACATCCGGTAAATATAGGTCTGAATAAACCGCTCTTTGGTTGGGTGATAGAGAATCTTGTGAAAAATGGGGTAGATGCCATGCAGGGACAGGGAGTCATGACTTTTGAAGTATCCGAAAAGGGTAAATGGATTTTTCTCGATATTTCTGATACCGGTAAAGGAATTCCGAAATCAAAATTCAAAACTATCTTTTCACCTGGTTACACAACTAAGGAAAGAGGGTGGGGGCTTGGCTTGACGCTTGTGAAGCGGATCATAGAAGAAAATCATAAAGGTGAGATTTTTGTGAAAAGATCGGAACCGGGAAAGGGTACTACATTCAGGATCCGATTGAAGAGAAACTGAAAGACCGGCTTGATCCACTATTATTTGCACTCAATGTGTTTTTTTCTCAGGATTTGATTCTCTTTTAATATTTCGCTATTGGTTAGATATTCAGGCTGATCGGCGTAAATAAATAATAACGATCCTCCTTTTATAGTTTCAATAATAGGCTTTGTCAGTTCCCTGGGAAGAGCTGGGCAACCGAAACTCCGTCCGAGCCGACCTGTAGACCTTATCACCTTTTCGCTACAATAGTCAGCACCGTGGATGACAATGGCTCTTTGCATGGCTTTGTCGTTGATTCCTTTTTCTAGCCCATCTAGCTGGAGAGAATAACCATTTCCGCCGTTATAAGTGTTGACGGTACGGTAGAATCCCAATGAACTTTGGTGCGAACCGTCGCGATTAGAAAATGATGTGGCATAATTTCCTCCACTGTTACGTCCGTGCGATACATAAGAAACAAAAAGGATTTCTTTTTTCATCAGATCCAACACGTATAGCCTTTTTTGGGTAGATGGCTGACTGAAATCGATCAGGGTAAGCAAAGAATTATTGCTTTTATTTAACCTCTTATAACCCGTGTATGCCGATTTAAACGCATCGAAGCGTATCAATTTCTCCAAACCCATCTGTTCGTATAACGATTGACTTTCATCCTCAAGTTGCGGCTTTTTTTCAGCTTCCGCATCCTCTTCTTTCCCTCCTATAGGATCAAACAAGCTAAAAGAAAAGAGAAAAAATAGAGATAGAATTAGTTTGCGCATAGTGTGTATTACAAAACATTGCATTGAATTGTAATCCAAATATAGAACTTTCTCCTCAATCAATCACAATCACAACTGATTGTTTAACAGTTGCCCAGTCGAAGACAAATTTTGAATGAGATGATGCATTCCTTACACACATATGGGACCGGGGAGTGGTACCCAGAGTTGGACTGGATTCGATGATGCTTTTATTGGGATATTGTGTTGGAATACCATGTACGTACGCTCCGTTGGTGAATCGTGAGGCATAAGGTGCAAACCCGGCTATCTCACTTGATCCGTCTTTGGTATAGAACATCTTCTCTTTTTTTTCCTG
>JBAYRG010000178.1:0-6492 GCA_041676805.1 Proteiniphilum sp. | reverse complement strand
CAGCGGCGCATCTCCCTGCGCTACACGGTAACCCCGCTTGTGAAGCGATTCTCCCGAGCTATCCAATGACAGGGTACATTTGTTATGTGCCACATGGATATGCAGCATGATATCGGGATTGGAGACACTTACCGAAGGGCGTTTTTCATACTTCTCGTTAAACCAGTCGGCAATAGCATCTTTCACCTTATATGCCACAAATTTGGAATGGGTAAAGATATGCGAGAAGACTACGGCGTCGATGGCAAATGTGGTATCTAATGTAAGCCAATCATCCCAATTGAAACTCTTTACCGCCTCGTACACCTCTTCGGCACTCTCCGCCTTGAAGTTATAAATAGGTTTCAGGATGCGCAATGCTGTACGGCAATGCACATTCGCCTTATACATCAGCGCCTTGTCGCCCGTGAACGATACCATCCGGGTACCTATCTCCACATTGTCCGCACCCAGTGCGATCAACTCTTCCGCCAAGACATCCTCCAACTCCGCCAGCGTTTTGGCGATCATCGGGAAATGCGCATTATGGCCGGCCACTTCCTTCTCATGGGATAATCCCGGTTGGACAACTATCTTCTCGTTCATTTCACCGGGACCTTCGTTTTCAATCATTCGTTCTCTTTATTAATCTTGGCACAAAGATAACACCCGTGAAACAATTTTACCCTATCGATATGAAAAAAAACTTTGGAGAAAAGAAAGGTGTGAGTGTTCAAGAGATGATTACAAATTTCATAGTTGTCCGGGACTAAAAATATCAAACAATCATTCCCGAAGAAATGATTGTTTGAATTATTGAGTATATTGGTTTTACCATCCAGATTAAACACGACATCCAACGCGCCTGCTTATAATCCAGATAGAGCTGCTGCTAATTTCATCTGGTTACTGCTCCCATGGCTGTCTTTCCATCACGAGAGCTGCCAAGTTGATCTTTCATAATGATATCAGCACCAATTGGAGGAGTGAGTGAATTGGCTAAATTTTGTAATAAACTGCCACTCATTCCGAATGTAGCTGCAGGAGAATCCGCCGGTATAGCAAAAGCGCCATTTACCGGAGTCATTGTGTTATGATCAAATGTTTGACCGCTAATAGCTGCTCCAGAAGCATCTAATACATTGTCACCCAAAACAGAATAAGAGAAAGTAGCCGTATTAGTTGCAAAACTGCCATTAGAAACCGCATTGCCTGAAATAATTGAGTTATATATTTTCAAAGAAGTGTTATCAGTGGTTGTAATAGCTGCCGTACTACCCTCATTATTATAAATAGTGCTACTTATAACATCTGTAACTGTCGGTCGGACAGATGTGCCATATACGTTAATTCCAGTTTTATTGTTGGAAATTGTGGAGTTTACTACCCGCAAATAGGAGCCTTCCCTTGTATATATTCCACCCGAATTACCAGCGGCATCTCTATTACCAGAGATTGTGGAGTTATAAATATAGAGTTTAGACTGACCGGAAGTTGCACTGTGATTATAGAAACCTCCCCCAACTCCACCGGAAACGTTATCCGAAACGGTACAACCGATCACGTAAAGAGTAGCTCTTTCTGGCCAGAGTCCTGCACAATTAAGTGTGGAGGTATTTATAAGGATTTCTGAATCAATGAAACTGGCGATTGCACCATTATGTATATAGCCACCTCCCGCATATTGCTCAGAATTATTATCGGATAGCTCACAGTCGATAAAATCTACCACAGAGCCGCCAATTGAAACTCCTCCACCATAGTTCCGAAGAAACTGAATGCCATTTACCTCGATTTCACCAGCACCAGCGGCACCAGCTTTTCCATCCTTAATGGATATATTTCTCAATATTACTTTTTCACCTTCTTTTACAGGAGCTGTAATGGTAACAGTATGATAATATTGATTATTCCCACTAAGAATAGTTTTATTACTCTTGTCGGCAACCGCGCCTTGAGAAGCATCAGCCGGATAGCCTCCAATGAGCGTCACGTTTTTATTGATTTCGAATGTGATGTCACGCTCTGCACTTCCACCGGTAAGCTTAATAGTTGGCACATAAGTTCCGGCTCCAATATGGATCTCGTCACCCTCTTCTGCTATTTCAAGCGCTTTTACAAGAGTAGTGGCTTTTTCCCATGATGAACCATCATTGGCCGCCACACCGGTTGTTTTTACAAAGATCCCACTTTCTACAAAAGGAGGATCATAAGCAGCTTGTGTTATTGCAGCCTCTTGTGTTACCATGGGGTAATCAACCAGGCTAAACGTTATTGTGGCAGAACGTTCTTCACCTGCGTTCTGAGCTATGGACAAAGTAACAGTCGTTTCGCTCTTTTCTTTTTCGGTGATCCATTCAGGAAGTTCAGATATTTCCCAAGCATCGCTTGCTTCAATTGTAAAAACAACATCTCCACCCTCATCACTTATCTCATCAGCGAGTGGCGAAACAGAAATAGCAGGCGTTATATCGACTACCCCAACTGAAGTGACCCTAACCAGGTCAGACACAACCTCATCTCCTGAAGTTAAAGGAACTATAAGCATCAGCTGTACAATTTTATCATCATTGTCTTCAAGTCCTTCTAACGCATCTGCATCAATCGATGCTTTTACTGTTAACACACCATCTATTAATGATACAAACTCAGCTTCAGGATTCAGATCCGTAGTACTCTTTAAAACTTTTGGATTGTTAAACTTGAAGTTAAGCCCCTCTTTATCAATAAGCTTCTCTGAAGCGTTAGTTGGAGAAACCTGGTATTGTGCAGTGGCAATAAGAATTTTGCTCTCGTCAATAGTTATTGAAGCATCAAAATTCAGGACTGAAGCTCCCTCCTCAGTTACATATTCCGGTATAAAGACTAAGTTGTTTAAACTAACTAAACCGATAGTAATGGGATCATCCGATCCTGCCACATTATAAAGGACAACATATCCATCCTCATATGTGGCTGTGATGGATGATGATCCCTCTACAAGCCATCTGTCTGTTGTTGGAGTTACCGTTTCACCATCAACTTTGTGCCAGAAACCATCTTCAGCAGGCGTAAAATAGATACCATCTTTGCCCTTGGCACCATCGTTTCCTTTGGCACCATCACTGCCCTTGGATGCTTTTCCTGTATCTATTCCATCGATGAACCAATTGCCGTTCTCACCAATAACAACCACCGAGCCGTCTGCGCCATTTGTACCATTTGTCAATGTATAACTCTTACCATCCGACAATTTGACAATGATACCATTGGCCGTTGTTTCCACTCCGGTTATGGTGGATCCGCTTTCAATTTTTTGCTGTACGGCGTCAAGAGTAGATCTTAAACTACTGACATCAGTTTTCAACTTGTCGATATCATCATCATAATCCTGGCATGATGTAAATGATACAAACGTGGCAAGTAACACGAAAATAAAAAATTTAATGAACCTCTCTTTTCTCATAATTAGATAATTTTATTATTAATAAGTATAGAACATGCATTAGTCTTATTATTTTTAAATATGAACATGGTCCTAACAAATGATTTACAAATATGTCCTGTATAGTATAAACTATTTAAAGATCACTTACTTTTCATTATTAGCAGTTTCCTCAATTAACAATTGGTTTAAAACAACACTGTTTCCGCCCTCACTCCCGGAACCTTCACCCCAGCAGGGATTCTCCACTAATTCCGTGAGTTGAGTTCTTTTAATAAATTATAATCAAATAATAAATTATAATCAAAAGTAGGGGTAAAATTTTCCGAAGCAGTCCCATTCTGTACAAAAAGAGTCCCAAAGGATAAAAAATCAAATCTATATCATTTTATTGCCATAAAATTGTTTTAAAGTTTAAAAAAAACTATTTTTGAATTTCAATAGTTTATCAAGATGATATTTCGAGAGCTTCTTATAGTGATGCCGATGTTTATCAGTATGTTTTGGGCAGTTTTGCTTCTTTTAGGCAGAAATCCAACCATTACCAAACAGTATCTGGCATTTTTTCTCTCCCTGGCCGCCGTGAGCTACTTTGTACAGGTGCTTTTTTTCACCGGGGAGCAGGGACTCTTTGCATTTTGGGACAATATTTGGATCTTTACCTCTTTGGCGGTATACCCGCTCTACTACAACTATATAAAATTAGTGACAAAAGATGAGAGTCTCCACTTCAAAAGAGCGCTCTCGCTGATTCCGGCACTCTTTATGACGCTACTCTCATTCAGGCTCTACTCTTTAATGAGTCCCCAGGAAATGAATATCTATCTGGAAGAGATAATGCACCACCAGACTGAGAGAAGTGAAGCCTACTCCCCACTATTGCAACTGCAACTACTGAAACTGCAACTCTTTAAGGTGATATTCGTCCTGCAGGTTATATTCACTCTCTATTTTGGCCGCAAACATATCGTAGAGTACAACATCAAGATCAAACAATTCTACTCTTCCATCTGCGATAAAAAGCTTTCAGCACTGAATCAACTCCTCTATATATTTCTTGCAAGTTCGGTTATTTCTCTTATCTCCTGTATAGCGGGTAGAGAATATTTTTTCGAACGGGGTTACTTGATAGCTCTTCCCACCCTTCTACACTCGATCTCTCTCTTTTCCATAGGTTTTGTGGGATTTTATCAAGATTTCACCATCGTGGAGTTTAACCGGGATCTGCGGACTGCGAACCTGATTGATACTGAAAAAGTTACAGGGAGACTCGAGAGCAAGAGTACCAGAAAGAAATACCTGCAACAGCTCGACTGGCTGATGCAAGAAGAACAACTCTTTAAAAATCCGGAAGTGAAAATCACCGATATCGTAATAGAGCTTGGCAGCAACCGCACCTACGTCTCACAGTTGATTAACGAGGAGAAGGGCGTCAATTTCCGGGAATGGATAAACAGGTATAGAGTTGAGTATGCAAAAGAGTTAATGATGGATCCCGAGCAGTCTCATCTACCGATGATCGCCATTGCCGAAATGGCGGGTTTTTCAAGCAGAAGCACCTTTTATCGGGTATTTAAAAATTTGTGCGGGGTTTTGCCGGAAGCCTTCCGCCGGAGATTTCTCGATCCCTGAAACGCCATCTCTTGTCACTTCTTTTACTGATATGAACAGACACTAAGCATGGAAACTTATTTCGATTTGATGAAAATTCCTTGTTCTTCTTCTCATGAAAGTGTTTTAGAAAAATTGGCAGCAGAAGATCTGATACTCAAGGGGAAGAGATACGTACTTTTTTCATTTTTCATCCTCTGATTATCAACCTAATTTCAAGTGCGAAATATCAGTGAATTATGAATGAATCAAACTATCATATGTATCTTTAATATCACAACTTCACCTTACTCTTTGCCGGTTTGCTTTCGTTATGAAAAGCATCCAGTGCGGTAACTACATAGGTATATCGGGTTTCACCGTCTTCGTAAGGCAACACGAAGAAATTGTCAGGAGTAACATTCATTATATTTTCTGCACGATTGAGATCCAGTTTTTCTCCACGGCGGAAGCGATAGACCACAAATCGTTGTGCCGATTCCGGATTCCCCGGTTCCTTTTTGTACTCCCATGTAAGAAAATGCATGTCTTCGGTGTATACATCCGTCAGTTTCTTCACAGCCGCGGGGCGCCCCTTGTGCATATGGGTATAAGCAGGGATTAACGCTTTGGAACGATGAAGGTCGGTTCTCATGGCATCGGCCACACCTTCAAAATTATCGAGGATCTGATATCCAAACCAATAACAATTACCGTATACAAACGACATTTCACGTGATTGTCGGATCTTCAATCCCAACTCCTGCTTGTCGATACTCCGTTTCAGGTCTTGCCCGATATAGAGGTGTCGTTCGAAGTTATTGCCATTCCACCAATGTAACAGGGTGTTATAATCGGCAGTGGCATGGCCGATTTCCCAGTAGAGCTGGGGAAGATTGTAATCAATCCATCCTTTCTCTACCCACAGTTTGATATCGGCATAGAGGTCATCGTAATTCTGTAAACCGTTGGTATCGCTTCCGTTCGGATCATTTCGCTTATTCCGATAAATACCGAAAGGACTGATGCCGAAGCGCACCCATGGTTTGGTGTTGGCAATGGTCAGTTTTATCTGCTGGACAAGCAGGTTCACATTATTACGGCGCCAGTCGTCGCGTTGCGAAGGGGAAAATCCCTGCGATGCAGCGTACATATCAAAACTTTTATCATCGGGGAAGGGTGTTCCTGCAATGGGATAAGGATAAAAATAGTCGTCCATCTGGATGGCATCCACATCATAGCGTGTAACGATATCGCGCACCACTTCACATATAAATCCTCGGTTCTCGGGCAGTCCGGGATCGAAGAGCAGCTGATTTCCATATTCAACAAAACGTTCCGGGTACCTCCAGTAGGTATGATTTTCCGAAAGAGTATTGGTGAGGCTGGCTTTTGCCCGGTAGGGATTAAGCCATGCATGCAACTCCATCCCCCGTTTATGACACTCCTCAATGATGAATGCCAAAGGGTCGAAAGTGGGGTCGTCAGGTGCTTTCCCT
>JBAYRG010000177.1:0-6530 GCA_041676805.1 Proteiniphilum sp. | reverse complement strand
TCATCACCAAATCATTTCATCACCAAATCATCACTACTCGTCCCGACTTGTCGGGATCAACTTACGCCGGTATCTTGGCGCTGCGGAACAACCTCTTCCATCTTATCTTACCGCTGAACCAGTTGTTGTCTTTTTCCAGTGATAACCAGATCAGCATGGGTTGTCCTACGATATGGTCTTCAGGTACAAATCCCCATACGCGTGAATCGGCGGAGTTATGGCGATTGTCTCCCATCATAAAATAATAGTCGAACTTGAAAGTATAAGCGTCCGCGACCTCCCCGTTGATATATACTTTTCCATCGCGATAAGCGAAATCGTTGCCCTCATAATTCTTGATGCATCGCTCGTAAGCAGCCACCTTGAAATCGGTATCGGTGTCGAACCGGATGGTTGCGCCCTTTTTAGGAATCCACAATGGTCCGAAAGTGTCACGTGTCCACCCCGTCTTATAGTTGAGTGGATAATAGTAAGCCTGCCCGGGTTGTTCTTTTTCTTTGATCAGATCCCAGATAAACGGCTTGGCCTTCAGTTGTTCTACCATTCCATCGGTGAGAGGTATATTGAAATAGACCCTCCCGTTATTACCATTGCGGGGATGGAGTCCTCTCCAGATCATACTCAGGCTGTCAGCACCTGTCAGATCCTGTGAGTGAATGACTTCCTGCCCGTAAGCGTCATACCTCAAATAATCGGCTTTGTTGACGCCTAACTCCTTGAAAACATCAGGAGAAATGATGGCTCCGTCGGTATGGATCATGTAATTATGTTGTGAGAGACGGGGATTGGGAAGAAGAGTTCCATCTATGAATATAGCGTCGTCTCTCATCTCGATGGTTTCCCCGGGAAGGCCTATGCACCGTTTTACATAGTTTTCGCGCCGGTCTACCGGACGATAGACAATTTCTCCGTAGGTGCGTTTGTCTGATCGTACGCCTGCACTTCCGTTTGGATTATATTTTGAAAGGAGATAAAAATCGGTTCCTTGTTGATTCAATGCGACGGTATCGCCCGTCGGGAAGTTGAAAACAACGATATCGTTTCTTTTCACTTCACCAAACCCTTTTAAACGTTTGTATTTCCATTGCGGTTTCTCAATATAGGATTTTCCGCCGACCACCGGCATGGTGTGCTGGGCCAATGGAAACGATAACGGAGTGATAGGCGCGCGGGGACCATAGCTGAGTTTGCTTACAGCCAGGAAATCTCCCACCAGCAGCGATTTTTCGAGTGACGAGGTGGGGATCTGGTAATTCTGGAAAAAGAAGGTATTGATAAAATAGACGGCAATCAAAGCAAACAGGATGGCATCCACCCACTCCATGGTTTTTCTGAAGGCACTGTTTTTCGACTGTTTCCAGAAAGACCATGGGACGAATTTGGTAACATAGATATCGAAGAATAGCAGGATAAAAAGCAATATCCACAGGGAGCCGACCCATAAGGAGAACAGTATTGTAGCCGCTACCCATACGGCAAACCATAGCCATTGCCGGAGTGAAGTATTTGAAAGTCTCCTACCCAAATCGAGTCGAGATGCAGAGGTGGTCTTATTCTGTTGATTGTGAGATGATTTACTGCTCATTTTATTTCTTTTATTGTTTTATGCCAAATCTATTCACTATTAGGTCTATGCCTGATATTATTCTTTTCTTTAGTGGTTAAAATCCAATAACTCTTCCATGGTGAGGAATCCATTCCTCCCTTCGGTAAACTCTGCCGCGAGTACCGCACCAAGGGCAAACCCTTTCCGGCTTTTCGCATCGTGCGTGATACGGATAATATCGGCATCGGATTCATAAATCACCGAATGGATTCCCGGAACTTCTCCTTCCCGGAAAGCATCAATACGAAGTGTCTCTTCATGAATGGCTTCGTTGCCCAAAGCCCATTTCTCTTTCTTGTTGATGTGCGTAAGAATACCTTCCGCCAGAGTAATGGCTGTGCCGCTCGGCGCATCCAATTTGTGGGTGTGGTGGGTCTCTTCCATACGTACATCATAATCAGGATAACGATTCATCAGACCCGCAAGATAATTGTTCAGCGCGAAGAAAATATTGACACCCAAACTGAAGTTGGAAGCGTAGAAGAATGTCTTTCCATTTTTCTCGCATGCTTCCTTGATTTCATCGAGGTGGGCAAGCCACCCCGTTGTGCCCGACACGACCGGTACTCCGGCTGCGAACGCTTGTCTATAGTTGTGTAAGGCACTTTCGGGAGAAGTGAATTCAATGGCCACATCTGCATTTTTGAATTCGGGAGAGTCGAACTTCTCCTCTTCGTTCAGATCAATTATGGAGACTATCTCGTGTCCCCTTTCGCGGGCGATCTTTTCGATCTCATGCCCCATTTTTCCGTAACCGATAAGTGCTATCTTCATTTTCTTGTTCAATTAGATAGGCAAAAATACAAAATTAATGGATATATCTTGTTGTTGGTGATGATAGATTAATCTTTTTTGCGAGTTGCTTTACAGCCAGACGGTCAATTTTGCCGTTTCCTGTCTGTGGAATGGTGTCAACAATATAGATAAGTAACGGTTGCTGATAACGGGGAAGGAGTTGCTTAATGGCTTTTTTTAGATAATGCGGCTCATCCAATCCTTCTATGACAAGCACAATCGCTTCGCCCAATTTAGGATGGGGGAGGGAGCTAATGGCAAAATTCCCGGTGATATGAGGATGTAAAATCTGTTCGACCTCCTCTATCTGTACTTTGATCCCACCGGAATTGATGATGTTGTCTATCCTCCCTTTGATAAGAAAACTACCATCTGGATTTAGTTCGGCAATATCATTGGTGACGATTGGTTTATCTGAAACTAAAGGGGCGTCAATGATTAACCTGTTCTCTTCGGAGAGTGTCAACTGGACAGAGGGGAGAGGGGTGTAATAATTGCCGTCCTCGGGATTGCTGATCCGGCGCAGGGCGATATGAGAAAGTGTCTCGGTCATTCCATAGGTAGCATAAATCGCATTTGTGAATGATTTTAATTCTTTCTCAAGGGATTCATCTATAGCTCCTCCACCAATGATAAGCTGTTTGATACGGGAGAGACGTTGTTTTTCATCGTTGGTTTGAAGGGAGTTGTACACCTGTAGCGGCACCATGGCTGCAAAGTCGAACGGAATATCAGTCTGGGCAAGAGGATGTCCTCCTGGCTCAACCAGATAGATATCCAGTCCGGCATACAGGGCGCGGACTACCATCATTTTACCGGCAATATACTCTAAAGGCAAGCAGAGGAGAGCCTTATTTCCTTTTTTCAGGCCGAAGAAATCGCAGGTGTTTCTGGCACTTTCTAACATCTGCTCTTTCCGTACGATGATCTCTTTGGGCTTTCCTGTTGATCCTGAAGTATGCAGGCGGAGAGTAGTAGAGTCGGTGAACCACTCTCTCAGGAACAGATATAATTGGTGGTGAAAGGTAGATTTACTTGTGAAATCGCTTTCCCGCTCATATCTGAAATCTGCGGGAGCGTAAATGACACCTTCTATACTTATTTGGGACATTTCTTTTTTATTAGAACCAAGAATCAAGAACCAAGAATCAAGAACCAAGAATCAAGAATCAAGAATTAAGAATCAAGAACCAAGATCCAAGAACCAAGATCCAAGACTTTTAAGTGAAAAAATAAGAACTGACATTCTCACTGTCCCATTGTTTTACTTTCTCGTTTTTTAAATCGAACCACAGCTGATCTCCCCTGATTTCCAGAGGTATTGGGATATTATTGGCGTACAAGGTGCCGGTGCCCAATCCTTGCGGTAAAGGATTATTGAGTGTGGCACACCATTGTGAGATACTGTTGAGCCCTATATTCGATTCAAGTGCCGACGTGATCCACCACCCTATGTTCATTTCGTGGGCCAGATCGATCCACTCGGTACACCCTGTTATTCCACCATGTAGGGAGGGTTTCAGAATGATATATTGGGGATGGATCGTTTCCAGCAGCTTTCTCTTTTCAATAAGATCGTTGACCCCGATCAGCTCCTCGTCCAAAGCGATAGGCAGGGGAGTGGAAGCACATAATCCGGCCATCTTTTGCCATTCACCCGTCGGAATAGGTTGTTCGATGGAGTGGATGTCGAGCTCGGACAGTTGATGGAGTTTGTCCATGACGCTACTCCGGTCAAAGTTGCCGTTGGCATCCACACGCAAGGTCACCTGTCCTGCATTGTAGTGGTCACGGATGGAACGTAGCAGATCGAGCTCCTGTTCAAAACCAATCGCTCCGATTTTGAGTTTAATACAACGAAATCCCCGCTTTAACAACGATTCTACCTGTTCCAACATATAGGAATGGTCTCCCATCCATACAAGCCCGTTAATGGTGATCCCTTCTTCTCCACGGCTGAACGGAGTATTCCACAACTGCCATGTTCGCCGTTGATAGTGCTGCATGGCGGTTTCCAATCCGAAAAGGATGGAGGGATAATTGCGCAGTGGTTCCGTGTCGACCTGTTGTTTTTCTTCCGTTATTTTACAGAAGGATGCCAGAGTTTCTGCATAATCGGGAGTATAATCACAACTAAGGTCGTGCAGCGGTGCGCATTCTCCTATGCCGTAGTGGAATTGATCCTTGCTATCCTGCAGCATGACATACCATACCTTGTGATCGGTGTATATACCTCTCGAAGTACCTGCAGGCCGTTTGAATTGCAATTTATAGGGAATGATTTTTATCCGGAACATGCTTGAATAGACTTACACATTGGAATTGTTGAATTGTTTGAAATAAGAAGTGACTTTGATGTGATGATCCCGACAAATCGATTTTGTCTTGTCACATTGTCTCAGGGAAGCTTTGGGAATTGTTTGAAATTGGGTTTTCGCTTCTCGAGGAACGCCTGCTTGCCTTCCTGTGCCTCGTCGGTCAGATAGTAGAGCATCGTCGCATCACCTGCTAACTCCTGTATGCCGGCCTGTCCGTCGAGTTCAGCATTCAGTCCGGCTTTAATCATACGGAGTGCCAACGGACTGTGTTGCATCATCGTCTCAGCCCATTCTACCACTTCATCCTCTAACTTGTCGAAGGGCACCACTTTATTGACCAATCCCATATCGAGTGCCTCTTGTGCGTTATACTGGCGGCAAAGAAACCATATTTCGCGGGCTTTCTTTTGTCCCACGATGCGGGCGAGATAAGAGGAGCCGAAGCCGGCATCGAAACTGCCCACGCGGGGGCCGGTCTGTCCGAAGATAGCATTGTCAGAGGCGATCGATAGGTCGCACACTACGTGGAGTACGTGTCCTCCGCCGATAGCATAGCCGTTGACCATCGCGATTACCGGTTTGGGTATCGACCGGATCTGCTTCTGCACGTCGAGCACACTCAACCGTGGCACACCCTCTTTATCGATATAGCCTCCTTTTCCTTTTACATTCTGATCACCCCCCGAACAGAACGCCTTGTCGCCTGCTCCGGTGAGCACCACCACGCTGATATCCGACATTTCACGGCAGATACGCAGGGCATCGCTCATCTCACCGGTAGTAGTGGGTGTGAAAGCGTTACGGTAGCGTGGGCGATTGATGGTAATCCGTCCAATCCCATTATAAAAATCAAAAAGAATATCTTCATACTCTTTGATGGTTGTCCATTCTCTATTTGTCATACTGTTTTGAATTTAGTGATTTGTCGCTGTAATATAACCTGGGCAGGTTAGAACTCTATTTGTCTACTCTGACCTGAAACTCTCTTTTTGCCGATGATAATAGGATCGGATTTGTGCCGCATTCTTTTCCATAGAAGTGAAGACTTCCAATAGAACCGGTTTTTCGCTGTCAGTGGCTGTTAAAAATGGCAAGTGCTGCTCCAATTCCTTGGCATTACGGGCGGAGAGATAGAGAAATCCTTGCTGTTCTGCCCAGGCTTTTGCTTCGGTTGTATGAGTGGCAGCAATATACTCATGCAATGCTTCCGACTTGTTCAGTTGCGGGAGCATACCGAATATCTCTCCACCGCCGTTGTTATTCAGGAGGATACGTAAATTGCCGGCACTATATTTATTCCAAAGGCCGTTCATATCGTAGAAGAAACTCAGATCACCGATCAACAGGAAAGTGGGTTGGGATGATGCGGCTGCATATCCGACCGCTGTGGAGAGTGATCCATCAATTCCGTTGGTTCCCCGGTTACAAAATACTTTGACCGGCGGTGGTATTTCGAATAACTGTGCAAGCCGCACACTGTTGCTGTTCCCTAACTGTAGGGATGCATCTTTTGGCAATGCATGCATCAGTGTGCCAACAGCATAAAGATCGGAAAAGAGAACATCGGGTTCGGCCACGGATTCGCAAGCCGTTTTCCACCATTGCCTGAATTCTGTTGCTCCCGGAGTCGGTGGCACTGCTGTCAGATGTGTCAGGAATGTTTTATAGCTGCTCTTGATAATATCAGTAACCCGCTGGAATGTGTCGGTTATTTCTCCGGATGGGGAAATATGCCAATGTTCGCGTATATCGGCGGAGCGAATGAACTGCTTCAACCGTTTGGAAACGATATGTCCGCCTAACGTAATGAT
>JBAYRG010000176.1:0-6534 GCA_041676805.1 Proteiniphilum sp. | reverse complement strand
CGTTCCTACAAAGCTACGAAATAGTCAATAAAAAACTTCCCTGCGTTTGACCACAGGGAAGCTTTTATATATTTTTAACCCGCCTCTCCCTTCAACCCCGACAAAACAAACCAAATTATTTTTGTCCGGTATCGGATAAAGAGTGAATCGGCCAGATTTATTTCGAAAAATAATCTTTCACCTGGTCGTTCAGGATCATCTCTTCTTTGAAACTGTACGCACCAGTCTTGGGCGATTTTACCATTTTGATCACTTTGGTATGACTACGCCCGGTAGTTGTATTTTTGTCGCGGAATCCCGCCACTGCTTTCTTTGCCATAGTCTATCTTGTTTTACTTGATTTCTTTATGAACAGTCATTCTCTTGAGGATAGGATTGTATTTTTTCAATTCCAGCCGCTCTGTCGTATTTTTCCTGTTCTTTTTGGTGATATACCTCGAAGTGCCCGGCATACCGCTTTCTTTATGTTCAGTACATTCAAGGATGACCTGCACCCTGTTTCCTTTTAACTTTTTTGCCATTGCTGCTTCCTCCCTGTCGTTAAGCGTTTAAATATCCATTTGCAGCGGCTTTTTTCAAGGCTGCATCCAAACCGATCTTATTGATGGTACGCAAACCGGATGCCGATATATTGAGGCTGATCCAGCAATCTTCTTCCACCCAATAGAATTTTTTCCTGAACAGATTGACATTGAATTTACGTTTCGTTTTCCGGTTGGAATGGGAAACGTTGTTGCCAACCATTGCTCTTTTTCCTGTTATTTGACAAATCTTAGACATTGCTATATAATGTGTTTACTTTATTATTCACCAACATTTTATATCTATGGATCACACCCACAGCACTTCACCGGAAGATCACTTTCCGGCAAATCAGGGCGCAAAATTAATCATATAATTTCAATTTACCAAAGCTTTTATCAAATTAATTTGCAAAGAAATTAACCCGATAAATCAATCACATCCAAATGCATGAGTATGGATGGTTTATTAAAACAGAGCTGACACCTCTCTATATAGGCCATTCAGAAATGAGAGGGTGGCTTTTCGGATACTGCTCCTTACTTGTCCCTCTTCTCCCGGAACACTTACTGCCTGATCGGTAATGGTCTGCTCGGCTGTAATGGTCTTCGGCAAGGGAGAGAGACCCTGTTCCGGCACACTCTGATAGCCAATATCCCTCACCACCAACACACATCCAGCATTGGCCACTGACAGGTCGAACCGGTAATTCATCACTGTCTTATCAGTCACACCCTCCAGAGCGGTTTTCGCACTTATGGTAATCGATTGGTTCTTATCATCGAAGCGAATAGCCGATACCAACGGATTACCGGTATATTTATCTTTTGCCCATTTTTGCAGGGTGGCATATTTCTGATTGGCTGAAAGTCCGTGATCCGTAAGGATGAACTGTTCGAAAACAACTTTACCGTTCGCCACCGGCACAGTAGTGAAGGCGGCATCCACTTGGGCCATCATTCCAGACAAGCCCATTATCAACATAATTGCAATGAATATATACTTCTTCATATTAAATTCAATTAGAGTAAAGAGTAAAGAAGAACAAAGAACAAAGAACAAAGACTTTTAATCGTCAAATCCAATAGTCCAACTCCGATTTAGACTACAAACCTACGAAAAAGATTAAAACAACTTCTCATTTTTGTAAAAAACAAGCGTCGAAATTTTATTTATCATTTAAAAAACTGTACTTTTGCATCTCGAAAAATAAAACCCAACATTTTTTAAAAAAATATGTCTGCTAAAAAAACGAAAGAGTCAAAAGCCGAAAAGAATTTCGAAAATATCGGAGAGGCACTCACCACTTCCGAACAATTTCTCGAAAAAAATCAGAAAGCCATTGTAACAGGATTACTGATAGTAATAGCTCTTGTTGGAGCTTTTCTCGCCTACCACTATTTGCATAAGACGCCCCGTTCCGAGAAGGCGCAAGCCGCCTTATTTAAAGGAGAGCGCTACTTCCAGAATGGAGACGACTCCCTTGCTCTTTTTGGGAACGGCAACGATTATATCGGATTTGAGTCCATCATAGATCGTTATAAGGGGACCAAAACAGCTGATCTGGCACACGCCTATGCAGGCATCTCTTACAGCCGGATAGGCAATAATGAAAAAGCATTGGAACACCTGAAAAAGTTCAAAGGGGGTGACTTGCTAATCACTCCGGCCATTACAGGTGCTATAGGCGATGTGTATATGAATATGGGGCAAGCCGACCAAGCCATCACCAACTTTCTTAAGGCAGCCAAAGAGGCCGATAACGAAATGCTCAGTCCCATCTATTATAAAAAGGCAGGAGAAGCCTATCTGAGTAAAGCCGATTACGACAAGGCCATAGAGATTTTCACCCGAATCAAGGAGACTTATCTCGACGCTCCCGAATCGCGCGAAGCCGATAAATTTATCCAGCAAGCCCAGTTCTTGAAAGGAAAATAACTAAACATCTATGGCAACAGCTTTGAGTAACCTCTCGTCATATGACCCCACGACGATTCCAGAGGGAAAAGATAAAAGGGTAGGTATTGTGGTGTCCGACTGGAATTCATCTGTCACCCACAGCTTATTGCAAGGTGCGACCGACACATTGGTTAAATTTGGTGTGTCGCCCAATGATGTGATCATTGAGCACGTGCCAGGTAGTTTTGAACTGACCTATGCCGCTAAAGTGATGATCGAGAAAGAAGAAGTGGACAGCGTAATCATTTTAGGCTGCGTGATCCAGGGGGAAACACCGCATTTTACTTTCGTTTGTGACAGTGTGACCGAAGGAACTACCCAGCTCAATCTCAAATATAATGTGCCGGTCATTTTCGGATTACTCACCACCCTGACGCTCGACCAAGCACAAGCCAGGGCCGGCGGAAGACACGGAAACAAAGGGGACGAAGCGGCCATCACCGCGTTAAAAATGATGGAACTTCAATCCAGATACGAATAATTTTTTTGTATCTTTGCATGCGCAAAAGGGCAGTTACCAGAGTGGACAAATGGGGCTGACTGTAACTCAGCTGGCTACGCCTTCGGTGGTTCGAATCCATCACTGCCCACCAATCAATTTGCCAATGTGCAAATGAGTTAATCCCGATAAATCGGGATTAGTGAATTGGCACTACTTGTCCCGACTTCTCGGGATTAGTTTTGCGGAAGTAGCTCAGTTGATAGAGCATTAGCCTTCCAAGCTGAGGGTCGCGGGTTTGAGCCCCGTCTTCCGCTCCAAAGAGGAGAGGAGAAATTTATTCCGGTATCACTGGGAAGTCTCCTCTTCCTCTTATCTAGAAACAACATTCAAGGGAGTAACCTCATAGGTTACTTCCTTTTTTAATAAAAAGGGCTACCAATGAAATCCCATCCTTTACAAACATCAGCGGTGCGTGATCTTACCCAGGGGGGCATTTTCCATCAGCTACTCACATTGGCTCTTCCGCTGATGGCGATCAGCTTTATCCAGATGGCCTATAATCTGGTAGATATCATATGGATAGGGCGACTGGGCAGCCAGTCGGTAGCAGCGGTAGGCGCTGTGGGAATGTTGATGTGGATGATGAATTCGGTGGCATTGATCTCCAAGGTGGCCGCAGAGATATCCATCGGTCAATCTATCGGTGCCCGACGGTTCGACCAGGCATCGATATACGCTTCACACACCACCACTATTGCCATACTGTTAGGAGTTCTCTTCGGTCTGTTCTTTCTACTTTTCCCCCATCCTTATATCTCTTTTTACAAACTGGAACAGGAGATCGCCATCGAAGCCACCGGATACCTGCAGCTGATCTCTTTAGGAATTCCTGTCATGTTTCTGATTCTCAACTTCTCCGGGATCCACATCGGTTCCGGACGAAGTGATATTCCCTTTTATTTCAACGCCACCGGTCTTGTATTAAATATTGCGCTGGATCCTCTCCTGATCTTCGGAGCAGGCCCTATTCCCGCCATGGGTGTGAAAGGAGCCGCGCTGGCCACTATCCTGTCACAGGGAGTTGTACTTTTCCTGTTTGTCCGGCATCTGAAAAAGGAGAAAGGCCTGTTCGGAGGATTCCGGTTTCTAATCCGTCCACGCAGGAGATACACAATAAATATCCTGAAATTAGGTCTACCTGTAGCCGCTATGAATACCTATTTCGCCTTTATCAATATGAATCTGGCGCGTATTGCTTCGCTCTACGGGGGACATCTGGGTTTAATGAGCCAAACCACCGGCGGACAAATCGAGGGAATCACCTGGAATACCTCCACCGGTTTCTCCACTGCTTTAGGTAGTTTTGTGGCACAAAACTTTGCCGCAGGCAAGATGAATCGGGGTAACAGGGCGTTCCGCTACACCTTGATGATGATGGGAGCTTTAGGCATAATAGTAACCCTGGCATTTATATTATCCGGGGAAGCTATTTTCTCTGTTTTTGTACCTGAAAGAGAGGCCTATGTTGCCGGAGGCGAATATCTGCTGATCATGGGAATCTCTCAGATCTTCATGATGCTGGAGATCACCACCCAGGGCATGTTCAATGGTTTAGGCAGGACCACCCCACCCGCCATCATCAGTATTGTATTTAATACGCTACGCATTCCCATCGCCATGATATTAGGCAACCGGATGGGGGTGACCGGCGTCTGGTGGGCGCTCTCCGTCACTTCCATCTTCAAGGGGATCATTTTGTTCACCTGGTATTTGATTTTGCAAAGGAGGTTGAAAAGAAAATAAAATAATCATCGTATGGAACAACAAGACATACACATCTGTTTTGGGCGAACTGCCAATAGCCTGTCAATACCCCGGCAGAAACAGGGCTATATCGGTCACAGGGATATTAAAATGATTGCCCAGATAGCGGTTGACCATTTTTCCGGCATAAAGATAGAAGCCGGCGGCAAAACCGCGGTCGAACCGGGCGAAGTGATCGACACCACCGCAATCGGCCATGGCGGAGAACAACGACACGAAAATATTACTCAGTGCGATGGAAGCGGTACGCGCCACACGCGAACTGAGGCTTATCTCACAAAAGTGCAATACGTTGAATTTCTCGAAGATGGCCGGATGACCGGGCAGACAGGCCTCCATAGTGGTTTCGAAACATCCTCCCTGCGCCATCCGCACATCAATGATAATAGCTCCTTGCTTCATCTCACGAATCAGGTCGCTGGAGATACGGTAAAAATGAGTCTTGTTGATATATTGCATGGCGCCAATCACCACATCGGCAGAACGGAACACGTTTCTCAACACATTGGGTTGAAGAGTGGAAGTAAATACCAGGTTACCCAGCTCATGACGGATAGTACGCAACTTCGCCACATCGTTGTCGAATACCTTCACTGATGCACCCATGGCCAACGCCGCGCGGGCAGCCATAGTACCGCCAACCCCCGCCCCGATCACCACCACCTCGGTAGGCGAAATGCCGGGGATACCTCCCAACAAGATGCCTTTCCCTCCATGCGCATTACTTAATAACTCCGCCGCCAAAGTGATGGAGTAGGTGCCCTCTATCTCCGAAATAGATGTCACAAATGGCGAAATGCCCATATCGTCATACAGCAGGTCATATGCCAGCGCATTGATCCTTTTTTCGGACATCAATTCCAGTAGGGGGAGAGTGATTTTATGGATATGGAGAAATGAGTAAACAGTAGCCCGCGGACGCATCATCCGCACCTCTTCCAACGTGGGAGGCAGTATCTTCAGGATCAGGTCGGCCTGAAAAATCTCTTCCGGTGTTTCAACAATCTCTGCACCCGATTCGGCATAGTAACTGTCAGTATAGTTAATGGACAATCCTGCTCCCGCTTGAAGCAGCACCCTATAGCCCGACTCAACCAGCAGTGAGACGGTTTCCGGCGTCAACGGCACTCGTTTTTCATGTTTTTGATCCTCTTTGGGAACTCCAATCACCAGCGATATTCCCCGTCTCTCCACTTTCTGTGGTAACTCACGTACCACAAACGAGGTGCTCTTATGGGCATCATACATCATTCTGCGTTCCTCCTTCTTAGTTGTTCCTCAATATTATGGATCGTGAGATCTATCTCATCCTTTGTAATCATGCGGTCTATAGGATAAATAATCTTCGCCTTCCGGTAATAACTCTCCCTTCGGGCCAAGTGCTCTGTGATAAAGGGAATCAGTTCTTCTCTCGATTTTCCGGCGATCAATGGGCGAACCGTCTTCGATGCCATCAGATGATCGGCAAGATCCTCAGGATAAGCCTCAAGATAAATAGTGAGGCCGGTACGATTCATGACTTCCATATTATCGAAAAAACAGGGAGTACCTCCTCCGGTAGAGATCAGCACATTCTCAAATTCCGACACCTCACGAAGCGTCTGGCTTTCTATCTTCCTGAAACCCTCTTCGCCCTTCTCCTCGAAAAGAGCAGGTACTTTCTTGCGGTACTTATTCTCGATATAGGCGTCAAGATCGACAAACGAAAGGGAGAGTACTTTTGCCAACCGTTTCCCTATCGTGGTTTTACCCGAACCCATATAGCCTATTATAAAAATCCGTTTCAT
>JBAYRG010000175.1:0-6591 GCA_041676805.1 Proteiniphilum sp. | reverse complement strand
GTTGTTCCGGTGGTGCTTCGTCGGAGAGCAACCAGCGGTCGATTTCGCTTTTCAGGAATTGCAGCTTCTTCCCTTTCTTGTGGAAGGGGATGGTTTTCTTGCATACCCATCCGTAAACTGTCTGCTTGGCGGGCTTGTCGGGGAGATACTCGCAGAGGGCATCGATATCCAACCATTGTACTTCATCGGTTTTAGGGAAGACTGCGGATTCAATCAGGTTTTCCAACCTGTCGAATTTTTCAATCAGGTAGGTCATTGCTTCGGGTACGTCGTTGAACGTGATTGTTTTTTCTGCCATGATACTATCGGTATGTAGGTTCACTTCCGTACCAATAGAAAAGTAAACCACTTCCTCGACTTTGAGGAAGTGGTTCAAATATGAGAAGCAATAATAATCTTGTAGTGAGGGTTATAGGCTATTCATTAGGCTACATTAGGTGCTACAATTTTAGATTTGACTATCGTTTATTACTTTTTGTTGGATTCTCGGGAATAATTCGGCAAAGAGATCGGCAACTACCCTAAGATTCTTCTGCGTTTTCCTGCTCTCGAAATCGATATTGAGTTCTGTCCGGATGTTCTGGAAATTCTTCCCGGTGAAGGTGTTGATAAATCTTGCCCATTGTGTCTTGTCGGAGTTGTTGAAACTTATTCCCAACTCGTTGAAAAGATAGTAGAACGCCAGTACTTGTTGGGGCATGGTCATTCCTCTGGCGTTGACTTCTCTATGGTGAGTTCGTTTATTGTGTTTTTGAGTGTTTTCATTTCTTGGTTTTTTTCATTGATCGTTTGATTAAGCCGCTGTATCTGTTCTTTTAACTCCTTTATTTCTTTATCTCTGAGTTCAATGGCTGAATTGAGTTCCTCTACCCTCTCGGGTTGGACTTCAGAATAATTCCCTTCATTGGATTCTGCCACACAATTGGTACTGACATGTTCGCGAAGTGAGACAAAGAAGTGAGTCAAATCGTAAATAAAAATATCGGGGTGCTTTTCCCTTTTGATGAGGTATTTCTTTTCTATAAGCTCGATGATATGCAATCTTTGTTCGAGATTAAACGCTTCATGTGTGCCCCACACAAAGATAATTTCGTAATTGAACATCTGTGTGGCTTTGATCCAGTTTATTTCATCCAGATTCAAGCCTAGAATGTTGTCCAGATATGTATCATCTATTCTCAAGAAGAGATCCTTCCCATATTCATCAATATTATCGGATAGCATTTCTAATTTTTTCTTCTGTGTGTCGGTCAGATCATAAGAATAATTATCTATCAAATTCTTTATGATTGCAACGATGGTACTTTCCATCACTTTATCATTGAAGAATATATTTTTTACGATGTATTGTGATTTGAAGGGATCAGAAACTTTGGCCCGGATCAAATCAAATATCTCATAGGCTTTATTGAAAGCACAAAGCCACCATTCTTCGTCTTTCTGTAGTTCGCATCTTTTATTGTTAAAAATCGCCCTGTTGTCATCATCCAATAAATAATCGGCCAAACTGGCCTTGGGATAATCCTCTTTATACCTTTTGCACACATCTTCAATGTAGGAAACGGTATTGAGATTTTCTTCCTTTAAATTAACGGTCATTATTGGATGATTATCACCATATTGATTTGCTCCCAACGCGATAATATTATAGGCAAAAATAAATGTATCGTCGCCGGAAATGACATTGAGTATTTCCATCCTGACCTTATGGGCAATGGTTCGGTCTATTTCGTTTTCTCTTTCGTTGAAAATTGTCGAGGGTGGTTTTCCTATATGATTCAGTGTATGACTCCGGTATCTTGCATCGGCAAAAAGATACCGATTGAAATAGACTTCTGTTTGTCTTTTGCTATTTCTCAAAGGGTAAAGATCATAAACAGCTTTTTTTACCAGGTCGTAGTGGTAAATCTTTTTCTTATTTATTTCAAGGTATTCTTTGGCTCTCATAACACATTCTCTAATATGACGTGAAAGACTTCTGATGAAAATTCAGAAAATTATTACCCAACTGATTTTCTCTGTTGAGTTGCACAAATCAATCTGACAAGATTGATTATTCAATGTGTATAACATAACCCGATATCCGGTTGTCCAGAGGTTACAGTACAAAATTGTTTCGCAAAGAAATAATCAGATTCTGTCAATTTTTCAATCCTCACAAATTATCATAACGTGCAATGCTCGTTATGATAATGATTTACACCTCTATTACTACTACTAAACGATTCTCGGGTAGTTATGGTTTTGTTATCGAAACAGAATGTTTCAATGACGAAAGAATTGAAGGGGATATCGGCTGATTGTGGCAGGCCGGAATGTTGAGGTTGATCGGGTAAAGAGGTAAACGATCGTGATAGGCAGGGGCAAAATTGGGTTCAATGAATAGTTATAAGGGATGTTTTCTTTTCGATGTTTATGGGATTTTGCTCGACCAGAGCTCGACCAAAATGAAAGACACTCACCAAGTATTTTTGATAAGTGCTTTATTTTTAAAGTGATCCGAGCGGGATTCGAACCCACGACCCACAGCTTAGAAGGCTGTTGCTCTATCCAGCTGAGCTACCGGACCATCCTTTTGAGATGCAAAAATAACGCAATTCTCAGAATAAAAAAAATTTATGATTCGCTAATTTATATATCTTTGTGGGATTGGGATATTATACTCCTTACACCGATTTTAATTCAATAATATGGACAGAAGAACATTTATCAAGAGATCATCACTGGCGACAGCTGCCGTCGCGACCGGAGTTCATTCTCCGTTATTTGCACAAGACAACTCCAATTTAAAAGTGGGGTTGATCGGAAGTGGATGGTACGGTATGGTGATTGCCAAAGCAGCATTGCAGGCAGGCGGCGTGGAGATTACAGCTATCTGTGATGTGGACACTGCCCATCTGAAAAACAGTGCAGCCGAGCTGGAAACGTTGCAAGGGTCGAAACCCAGGGAGTTTAAGGATTATCATCAGTTGCTAAACCTCCCGGGACTGGATGCGATATTAATAGGAACCCCGCCCCAGTGGCATGCCCTGCAGTTCGTAGATGCCTGCAAAAAAGGATTGCCTATCTATTGCGAAAAACCACTGGCATATGATGTGGAAGAAGGAAAAGCGATGATGGCAGCAACAAAGAAGGCTGGGAATATTGTGCAGGTCGGTTTCCAACGCCGTCAGAGCAAAGCGTTCCAAAAAGCCAAAGAACTCATCCAAAACGGGGATTTAGGCAGGGTGCGGCAGATAGGCGCACAGATACATTATAATCCGGGGAATACAGATACCGCCATACAGGACCCGCCGGCATCATTGGACTGGGATGCGTGGTGCGGACCTGCCCCGAAACTCCCCTATAGGCCATCCATCGGCCACATGAGCTGGAGGCTCGAAAAAGAGTATGGCAATGGGCACCTGGTAGATTGGGGTATTCATCATATTGATATTATCCGTACCATTATGGATTTCGGGATGCCGGAATCGATCATGGCGACCGGAAGCCTCGACCTGCTGAAAGGGAAGATCACTACTCCCGACACGCTTTTGGCAACCATGCACTTCAAAGATTGTCCGGTCATCTGGCAACACAGGCTTTGGGGTACCGGAGAGTTGAATCCCCAATTCAACAACGGCATATTTTTCTATGGAGAGAAAGGTACCCTGTTCGCTTCGGATAATAAATTGATACTGACACCCAACGGAAGAGACAAGGAACAACAGGTAATGGATATTGACACTCCCGATATGCAGGAAAAACATCTGGCTGAATTTATCAATGCAGTCAGGGCAAAAGACAAAAGTCTTATAAGCTGTCATGTGGAAGATGCTTTTCAATCAACTGCCACCGTCCAGTTAGCCATGATATCCTACGAAACCGGTAGCGAAGTGGGATGGGATATCACCGGAAAGAGAATTTCAGGTAATGAAAACGCCAGAAAATTATCGGCACGCCCATACCGTCAGGGATATGTAAGGCCGACATATTGATATAGGATCCATCATACGGGCATCCATAGACATTTATTGGTTGATGAATAAGGCTACTGCCAATTCAAATTACAAACATAGGAACTAAAAACTTATTCGATATAAATTCTATTTAACACAACAGGACAAATATGTCAACACTCTTTTTAATCTTTATCATCTTATCGGCAGTGGCCATTCTTTTGTTTATGGTCCTGAAACTCAAGATCAGTGCTTTTATCGCATTGCTGATTACTTCCATTTACGTGGGGATTATCTCCGGAATGCCGCTGAACGCCATCACCCAATCCATTCAGGAGGGAATGGCCGGGACACTTGGTTTTGTTGCTACGGTAGTCGGTCTGGGTGCCATTTTCGGGCAGATGCTGGAGAGTTCGGGAGGGGCAGAGTCGCTGGCCAACTACCTGGTAAAGAAATTCGGAAAGGAGAGGGCACCCTGGGCAATGGTAATCACCGGATTTATTGTCGCCATTCCCGTCTTTTTTGATGTGGGGTTTATCATTCTGGTTCCCATCGTATACGCCTTATCGCGTGATACCAAACGGTCGCTGCTCTATTACGCCATCCCTTTGCTGGCCGGTCTGGCGGTCACCCACAGTTTTATCCCGCCCACACCCGGGCCGGTGGCGGTGGCAGATATTATCAACGCGCAGTTGGGATGGGTCATCCTGATGGGATTTATCCTGGGTATTCCGACAGCGATTATCGCAGGCCCTGTTTTCGGAAAATATATCTCAAAAAAGATACACCTGGCGCCTCCTTATAATGATGATGACATCCCGAAAGAATTCGATGCAAAGGCGTTTCCCTCATTCCGGTTAATCGCGATTATCATCTCTATCCCACTGCTTTTGATCCTTCTCAACACATTTACCACCGTAGCGGTCTCGAGAGAGATCGTAAGGAAATCAGTCTTCACCGACGTCCTGGAATTTCTCGGGCATCCCTTCTCTGCATTGATTATCGCAACCCTTGTTGCCACCTATTTCTTATGTATAAAAAGAGGGATGGAAAAGCAAAAAATTCTTGATCTGAGTACAAAGGCGTTGGGTCCCGCCGGAATTATTATCCTGATCACGGGTGCCGGTGGAGTATTGAAGCAGATGCTGATCGATAGTGGTATCGGTCAGGTCATGGCAGAATCGATGGCCAATTCGCCTCTACCTCCCATCCTATTGGCATGGATTATTGCCGCCGTAGTAAGGGTCACACAGGGTTCTGCCACGGTAGCAATGATCACCGCGGCAAGTATCATTGCGCCTATCATCACTGAATTCGGGCTGAACGATCCCCAGCGTGCGCTGGTGGTAATATCCATTGCTTCGGGAGCAACTTTACTATCACACGTCAACGACAGCGGATTCTGGCTGGTAGGAAAATATCTGGGGATGAATGAAAAGCAGACATTACAAAGCTGGACGGTAATGGAATCCATCATCGCCTTTTGCGGATTGGCATTCACTCTCACAGCAAGCCTGCTTTTTTAGAGGATTCCCTGGCTCATCATCGCCTTGGCGACTTTCATGAAACCGGCAATATTGGCACCCTTCACGTAGTTGATATAACCATCGCTTTCGGTACCGTATTTCACACAGTTTTCATGGATATTGGCCATGATCCATTTCAGTTTGTCATCCACCTGCTCTGACGACCAGCTGTAACGTTCCGAGTTCTGGGTCATCTCGAGCCCCGAAACCGACACACCTCCTGCATTGGCCGCCTTACCGGGGGCATACAATATTTTATTGGTCTGGAACACCTCCACGGCTTCGGGAGTACTCGGCATATTGGCACCTTCAGAAACAGCAAACAGACCGTTCTTCACAAGCGACTCAGCATCTGCCTGATCGATCTCGTTCTGGGTAGCCGAAGGAAGGGCGATATCCCCTTTCTCTCCCCAGGGACGGGCTCCGGGAACATATTTACAACCATACTCCTCGGCATATTCACGGATACGGCCGCGGTATAGATTCTTCAGCTCCATCACAAATTCCAGTTTCTCTCTTGTGATGCCATCTGGATCGTAGATATAACCGTCCGAGTCGGACAAAGTCACAGGAATAGCTCCTAATTCCAGCAATTTTTCACAAGTATATTGTGCCACGTTACCCGATCCGGAGACGATACATCTCTTTCCTTTGATATCGATATTTTTGGTTTTTAGCATCTCCAGCAGGAAATAGACATTACCATAACCGGTCGCCTCGGGACGAATCAACGATCCGCCAAACTCGCGGCCTTTACCGGTAAAGGTGCCGGTAAATTCCTCCGCCAATTTCTTATATTTTCCAAACATATAACCTACTTCACGGCCACCCACGCCGATATCACCGGCAGGCACATCGGTATTGGGACCGATAACTTTCCACAGCCCTTCCACGAAAGCCTGGCAGAAACGCATCACCTCCCCGTCGGATTTGCCCCGCGGTGAGAAGTCGGAACCTCCTTTGGCACCACCCATCGGCAGTGTGGTAAGCGCATTCTTGAAAGTCTGTTCAAAAGCAAGGAATTTCAGGATAGAAGGCGATACCGAAGCATGGAAACGAATCCCGCCTTTATATGGGCCAATGGCATTGTTGTGTTGCACACGGTAACCCATATTGGTCTGCACATT
>JBAYRG010000174.1:0-6633 GCA_041676805.1 Proteiniphilum sp. | reverse complement strand
TTATAGCCTTTTCTTCCGTAACAGAGGTCTCTTTTCTCACTAATTTAGGTCTTTCCGCCGGTTGTGTGGGCTGTAATTGGGTCTGAGGTTTTGGCCGATCTTCTTTTTTGTCGATCTCTTTTTCTTTAGGTTCCTCTTTCTTGTTGGCAGTTTTATTTTTCTGATTACTTATTTTATTGTCGGAGCCTTTTCTCGATGTGTAACCTTGTGGGCTCGCACCGTCTGCGCTCATTTTTTTTGTTTCGGCAATTGCCTGTTCATCTAAAATTTTATAAATAAGCTCTTCTTTCTTGTATGCGTCAGGGCGTCTTATCCCCATCTCTTTGGCAAGAACTCTTAATTCTGTTGTGAGCTTTTCATTAAGCTCAATAATGTTATAAGCCATGTAGGTGTATGAAATTCGTTATGGTTTTTGAATAAATATTGTTATTGATAATATACGATTGTTGTGAGTACTTTTCGATTTACATCGTACTTCACTGAAACTCAAAGAAGTTTGTTTTTAATTTCGGTTTGTCGTCCATTGACCTTTACCGAAACAATAAGAATTGAAAATAATTAAAGTTTACTTGACTATGTCGAGTATAGAAAAAGTCTGATAAGAAAACGCCTAATGAAATTGAACGTTTTCGTTAAGCAATACGGGCAGAAGACAAACTTGTTTGGATTATGCCGTTGCGAGAAAACGCCTAATGAAATTGAACGTTTTCGTTAAGCAATACGAGCAGAAGACAAACTTGTTTGGATTATGCCGTTGCGAGAAAACGCCTAATGAAATTGAACAGTAGTTATGGGTGAAATTACTGTTATAAGATTTTAGTGCAAAGGTAGTCCTTTTTTTGAATACAGGAAACTAAATTTGTAGTTTTTTTAAGTTTAAACAAAATAAATTCGGAAAATAGAACTAAATCTCTCTAAAGATCATCCATATTCAATCTGTTTAAGTGATTGTTTCGTCTTTCAATTTCATTTTTGTAAAGCAGTGACCTCCTTCTCTCCAAAGAGTTGGGTGCTGTGGATTCAATGAACAGGTTGTTTGAGATTATCGCCCATTCCAATGCCCGCTCCATATCGTCTAACATCTCACAAGCTAATGCGATATTATTTGCCGCTTTAGCTTTGCCGATTTTTTTGGAACTATTGTTATAGAAAGCTTCCCATTTTTCAATTGCTTTACTCCATTGCGATCCTCTGGCGTAAGTCTCTCCTTCCCGCATCAATGAGTTGGATAACGTATAATACCATCGATCCTGCATTTCCCAATGTGGGGCAAATACATAGGTCATCTTTTCTGCGGCTCTCACTGCCAATAATTTTATCGCTTCTTCACGGGAAGGGAGCATAATATCTGCATAGGCTTTACCGTCCTGGATATCAAATCCTTCCCAATGGATGCTGTCAGTATATTGTACGGCAGGTATTTTTCCTTCCATAGTAGACATATATACGCGAAGGGTAGAATATATTTTTCCTGTCATATCGGCATAATTATATCCTTGTTGCTTGAAATGGACTCTTTTTTTAGTCTCAGTGATCAATTTATCAAGAGAGATAATTGCATCGGCACCCACTTCACGCCTGACCCTGTTCATTGTTTCGGGATCGACAGGCTTTTCACGGAAGAAATCATTGTCATTCCTCAGTGGTTCGTTATAATAGATCACCCTGTGAAAATAATCTTCCTCATCAAGGAATTGTGCCAGTGCTTCGGTATAAAAAATAGCCACACTGTCGGAGGATGCTCTTGCCCTTTCAGCTTGTGTGTGTCCTATAGGGATACTATCATGACCTACCTCATCCGGTTGTTTTGCTACATTATTAACAATCGCTATTGAAAGTATATTTGAAGGCAGATTTAGCTGTGCCGGTTCACGCGTTTCCACTGTCAGGTATTTAATCCCTGCACAACTTCCCAGCAGTAGGGCTAGGAGAAGAGTTATAAGAGAGGATGTAATTTTTTGCATACGATTAAAATTTACTGCAAAGTTATCATATTTCATCGATAGAAAACAGAAAAATTCCTGTTTTCTGTGGCAACTTCTCCCTGTATTGCCTGTTGGAGATGTTTCATGCGGGCTTCATTGCGTTAGTTACACTTATATAGAGATATGTTTCTGCCGGTTTGGTTTAATGTCTTGTTTCATTTTTAGAAAATTGATTATGAAGCGGCAGCCATGGTGTTTTTTTGTATATTTTGATAATATAGAATGCGTTTCGGAAAAATTCAACGAGTTAGACTATTTCAGCGTTCGCCAAAACGAGTAAACTCGTTCTACTCTCTCCTAACGAAATAGTTCCAGCAAGCTTGGCTTTTCACTCAACTTTCACTATATTTGCGCTCTTAAAAACATCTAAAACATCTATAAGAGATAAACTAATCTAATTGAGTATGGCATTTAACATTATTGTATTGGCTAAACAGGTTCCTGATACGCGAAATGTGGGAAAAGATGCGATGAAAGCCGACGGGACTGTAAACCGGGCGGCATTGCCCGCTATCTTTAATCCGGAGGACTTAAACGCGATGGAGCAGGCGTTAGGCATCAAAGATCGGTTTCCCGGCTCAAAAATCACGGTTTTGACGATGGGACCTGGACGTGCTGCTGAGATTTTGCGTGAAGGATTGTTCCGTGGAGCGGACGATGGAGTATTGTTGACAGACAGGGCTTTTGCCGGTGCAGACACGTTGGCTACTTCATACGCTTTGTCGATGGCGATCCGTAAAATCGGGCAGTTTGATATTATTGTCTCGGGACGTCAGGCTATTGATGGCGACACTGCGCAGGTTGGCCCTCAGGTGGCTGAGAAGTTGGGAATTCCGCAAATCACTTACGCTGAAAATATTGAAAAGATAGAAAACGGTGAAATAACCGTGAAACGCCGTTTAGAAAACGGAGTGGAGGTGGTGGAATGCCCGCTTCCCGTGGTTATTACTGTGAACGGTTCTGCACGTGCATGCCGCCCACGTAATGCAAAATTATTATTGAAATACAAACATGCTAAAACCGTTACCGAACGTCAGGTCGAGAATATCGACTATATAGATATCTATAGCAGCCGCCCCTATCTGAATCTTACTGAATGGAGTGTGGACGACGTGGAAGCCGACAAGGTACAGTGTGGCCTCTCAGGTTCCCCTACCAAAGTGAAGAAGATAGAGAATGTAGTATTTCAGGCCAAGGAGAGCCGACAGCTTACCGATGACGATGTCGATATCGAAGAGTTGATGAAAGAACTGATAGATAATCATACGATTGGATAACGCAAGGATATATTAAACATGAACAACTTATTTGTATATTTAGAAATAGAGGAAGGGATAGTGGCTGATGTGAGCCTGGAACTACTGACCAAAGGACGTTCGCTTGCTGGCCAATTGGATTGTAAACTCGAAGTCATTGCTGCCGGATCTATTGCCGATCTCGAGAAAATAGAAGAGCAGGTATTCCCCTATGGCGTGGATGTGCTGCATCTTTTTAAAGACGACCGCCTATCGCCATACACCACACTTCCCCATACTTCCATCCTGGCAGAGCTCTTTAGGAAAGAGCAACCGCAAATCTGCCTGATGGGTGCCACCATCATCGGACGTGACCTGGGCCCTCGTGTTTCATCTCTTCTGGGCAGTGGGCTTACCGCCGACTGTACTTCACTCGAAATAGGCGATCACGAAGATAAAAAAGCGAGAAAGACGTATAAAGACCTGCTTTACCAGATACGTCCCGCCTTTGGAGGCAATATCGTGGCATGGATCATCAACCCCGATTGCCGCCCCCAAATGGCAACCGTGCGTGAAGGGGTGATGAAGAAGGAGATCTTCGATCCTTATTATAAAGGAGAGACGATAGAGCACAATGTAGCCGATTATGTGAAAGAGGAAGATTTTGTGGTGAACATTATCGATCGTCATATCGAAAAGTCGAAAGTGAATATCAAGAACTCGCCTATTATCGTTTCTGGAGGGTATGGAGTGGGATCGAAAGAGAACTTTCAGCTGCTCTATCAGCTGGCCGACGTGCTGGGAGCTGAGGTGGGTGCATCCCGTGCGGCTGTAGACGCCGGTTTTTCGGAACACGAACGACAGGTGGGACAAACCGGAATTACCGTCCGTCCCAAAGTCTATATCGCTTGCGGTATATCGGGACAGATACAACATATCGCCGGTATGCAGGACAGCTCTATCATCATTTCTATCAATAACGATCCCAACGCGCCTATCAACTCTATCGCCGATTATGTGATCACTGGAGAGATAGAGAAAGTGATTCCGAAGATGATTAAGTATTATAAGAAAAATTCGAAATAAAATGGCAAATTTTTATACAGATACGCCGCAATTCCGTCATTATCTTCAACATCCGCTGATGAAGCGAATTGTGGAATTGAAAGAGAGAAATTACGCGGATAGCGAGACCTATGACTACGCTCCGATAGATTTTGAGGATGCAATGGACAGTTACGATAAGGTGCTGGGAGTGGTAGGAGAGATCTGCGGTGAAATTATTGAACCGAATGCGGAAGCGGTAGACCATACTGGGCCGACTGTGAACGATGGACGTGTGACCTACGCCGCACCTACGCAGGAAAACCTGGATGCGCTCAATAAGGCGGAACTGATGGGAATGGGACTTTCCCGCAAATATGGTGGACTCAACTTCCCGATGGTGCCCTATATGATGAGCGCCGATATCGTGAGTCGTGCCGATGCCAGTTTTCAGAATATCTGGATGTTACAGGATTGTGGAGAGACTATCTACGAATTTGCCGATCCGGTACAGCGGGATAAATACCTGCCGCGCATCGTGAAAGGGGAGACCATGTCGATGGATCTCACCGAGCCCGATGCAGGATCGGATTTGCAGGCAGTGATGCTCAAAGCTTCCTACAATGAGAAGGAAGACCAGTGGTATCTGAACGGGGTGAAGCGTTTTATCACCAATGGCGATGCCGATATCCACCTGGTGCTTGCCCGCTCTGAAGAGGGCACCAAAGATGCCCGTGGCTTGTCGATGTTTGTCTATGACAAGAAGAACGGAGGGGTAGATGTGCGTCGTATTGAAAATAAGATGGGAATCAAAGGGGCGCCTACCTGCGAATTGGTATATAAGAATGCCAAAGCCGAATTGGTAGGTTCCCGCCGGATGGGACTGATTAAATATGTGATGTCGCTGATGAATGGCGCCCGTCTGGGAATTATGGCGCAGTCGGTAGGTCTTTCAGAAGCGGCTACCCGTGAGGCTTATAACTATGCTTTGGAACGCCGTCAGTTTGGCAAAGCCATTATCGAATTTCCTCCCGTATATGAGATGCTCGCCAATATGCGTGCCAAGACCGATGCGACGCGTGCGTTGCTCTACGAAACTTGTCGATTCGTGGATATGTACAAAACGTTGGAAGATATCAGCCGGGAACGTAAATTGACGCCGGAGGAACGGAACGAGATGAAGTTCTATTCGCGTTTGGCCGATGCTTTCACTCCGCTGGGAAAGGGGATGAGCAGTGAGTACGCCAACCAGAACGCGTATGATGCCATCCAGGTCCATGGAGGTTCGGGCTTTATGAAAGATTACAAGTGCGAACGCCTCTATCGTGATGCCCGTATCACCAATATTTACGAAGGTACTACCCAGTTGCAGGTGATCGCTGCCATCCGCCACGTCACTACCGGTACCTATCTGCAACAGATCAGGGAGTACGCTGCATTGCCAGTCGTACCTGAACTGGAGGCGTTGAAACGTGATCTGGCCAACATGGCAGAGACCTATGAAAAGATGGTGGAGGCGGTTACTTCTCCCAAAGAAGAGGATTATCTCGATTTCCATGCACGCCGGTTGGTGGAAAGTGCGGCTCATATCATTATGGGACATCTTCTCCTGCAGGATACCAATAAGGAGCCGGAAATGTTCCGTCGCAGTGCTGAAGTCTATATCCATTACGGAGAGATAGAGGTGCTGAAGAACTGGAACTTCATTTCTAAGTCACGTATTGAAGATTTGGGTTATTATAAACCGGTGATCGGCGAGTAATAAGTTACTCTTTTCAGAAATTAATAAAGCGGGAGAAACTAAATTCTCCCGCTTTCGATTAAACTGATTTGGAGATAATATAAACCTGGTCAGTTAAATTTTCCTATATCTGTCAACTTTTTTCAGTTAAAAACACTGCAAGTCAAATAATATCGGATTATCTTTTATGTTCGATAAAGAATATCTGTTTTTGTCTTTTATGTTCGATAAAAATATGGAAAAATCCCTTGTAAAAGATATGATTATTGAGTACCAGAATATGGAGGTCGATTTTTTATTATGGGAATCACATGTGGCTATTCAGGCTTGTTATAGTGTACCAAAATCGGTTGTAATGGATTCTTTAATCATCCATAGGTAAGAAATCAAAACCCTGTAAACATATCTGAAAGAAATGCAGAAACTATTTGTAATGAAGTGTATTGTTTCTTGAGGTACTTATAATAATTTCTTTAACGTTTCTATGTTGTCCGGTGATGTGGCTTGCTTCCCTTCAGGGGTATAGAGCGACGCAATTCTTGAAGCATACGTTTCATATACCTTGTGCTTTACGATCTTCATAGTGGAGTTCACCAATCCGTTCTGTTCGGAGAATGGCTCTTCAATC
>JBAYRG010000173.1:0-6668 GCA_041676805.1 Proteiniphilum sp. | reverse complement strand
GCAGAGCTTATGGCATCACAACAACTATTTAGTAATAGTTTGGGCCATGCCACATTAAGTGATGACAATGGCAATTATGTCGGTTCAGGCATATTGAAAGAAAATATCGCCTTCAATTATTTTGGAACAAATTATTTACTCCGGCTTTTCGATTCCCGGAAGAAGAACTGTTGGATCTTTGCTATTGGATTTGGTTATATGGGCTATAGCGACCGTGTGATTTTCGATGGCGATCAATTCTCGAAAAGAACCGCTGCCACATTAGGTACCAATATGTCGATAGGTTACGACATCGGGTTGTCGGACGACCTGGCACTCGGCTTCAAAATCTCCACAATAGATGGTTCATTCAGGAATTACAAGGAAACCGTGAACGGGATAACCACCAACAAAACAATGCCCGACAAGACGATTGAAGGGCTTAATACAATCCGGTTATCAGTCGGATTACGGTTTAACAAGTAACATCGGCTTGTCGGGACAATTCGGTAAATGCCAAGGGTTCAAAATCATCTGCAACTATTATTAAATAGAAGTTACTATAACGACAATTGACAAAGCGATTCAAAAGGGAATAATATGAAAAAGAGAGCAATCATAACTACCCTTCTGTTTTTATTCTTGATAGTGAGTACATACGGACAAAAGGGCTTTACGCGGGGATGGACCATTGATTATTCCATAGGCTACGGCTCCTATCAATTAAAGGATATAAAGAACTTGTTAGATGCAATGCCGAACCATTATGGGCTGAAAGCAACTGATTGGTTTCCTGATCATATCACCCATTCTGTATCGTTGGGTTATACTACTGGACAGCATCATTTTGGAACCGGTTTTTCATACCTTACAACCGGAGGGCGCCTGCACAGGGCCGACTACTCCGGTTCAATGACTGTGGATATGATCATGAACGGGTACCGTGTAGGGGCTTTCTACAGATATTACATTGATACCGGGCTTCCTCCCTTCTCTTTCTACCTGCAGATGAGTCCGGGTGCGCTGTTCTCAAATCTTAATATGAAAGAAAAGCTGACTATCTATGCTGAATCCCAAAAAAATATCACTGAATTGAAAGGAGTCGGATTATATCTCGAACCCACCATCGGAATGAAATATCGCATCGACAATTGGTTGCATTTCTCATTAGGAGGAGGATACGAGTTCGACTTTCTCGGTAAGATGAAATTATCCGGACAAAAAACAGATATTGACTCAAAATGGGATGGGTTTCGACTATACGCAGGAGTTATCTTGTTTTACCGCTAAAATGAATTTTCAAGATGAACAAGTTGAATTTTATACTATTAGTCGCAATTTTACTGTTTACAGCTTGTGAATATGGCCCAAGCGGCAGTAACTTTCTGGACTTGACTCCTCCTGAAGATCAAATTCCTGTTGAGATCTCATTGAATGATATTGATCCCTCCGATACAATATATCTGTACCAGCCCACTTCATTTTCATTAAGAATTAATTCCCCGAATGATTTAAAACAGGTTGTTGTTGTATTAGATGAAGAAGAGCTGATCAATATGTGGGGGAATTCCATAGGTTTTGTCTTCTATCCCGATCAAGTTGAAGAGGGGATGCATAAATTGACGATAGGTGCAGCCTTCAGTTCCGGCACCGGCAGTTTGGCCGAGATGGTGGGGATGGAGGGATATGCGGGAGAATTGTCGTGGAACATTCGCGCCATACACAACCCACAAGATCGGTTTAAAGTGGATTACCGCATTAACGAAGAGGGATTTCTGGAGTTGTTTTGGGATAACGCCATTCCGGAGAATTTCATCGAAAGCTATACTATCCATTCCGGATTAACCCAAGAGAGCGATATTACCATTTATAATGCCACACAAAAATCGTTTGTGGATTATGGTTATGTGTGTGGGTATGCATTTTACGAAGTAAAAACCCAACTGAAGGATGGTATGGTATTTCGAGAAACGCTTTCAATAGATAGGCCAACTCCTGCTGTTTACTTCGAAGATGTAGACCTCAATAATCTCCGTGTTTATTGGGACAAACCTTTCGCAAACGGCCGGTTTAACATTATTTTGGATGATAAAAATATCATTGCCTCCAACCTGCAGGACACCACCATTACGATCCCTCAATTATGGGGAAAGACCCGTCAATTCATAGTGGAAGTTAAACCGAGAATAGGGGAGTATGACAATTTCCACAATAAAAAAGTTACTTATGGAAACTTCACTCAAGGGATCTATCTCGATATCCCCAACTGGCCCTTGTATGCATATAACGGTACCGATAACATCATATACACGAGTAGTTACGATGATTTGGTCGCTTTTGACGCGACAACCTTACAAAAGATCAACTCGGTACCGATAAAAGGCAATCCTTGGGGACTTTTATATGGCGGAAAGATAGCCTCCGCCCCCCATAACTCCACGGTTGCCGCGATGACCGGCGAAGAGACATGGATCTTTTCCGACAGCCGTTTTGTGAATCCAGTCATCATCAAACCGTTATCCGGAAACATACATACCCGCTTAGCAGCCTTGACGAGCAATGATAGATTTTTTGTCGTGCAGAAAGAGTCAAACAGCTGTCATGTTTTTAACAGCCTCACAGGAGAAAAAATATTTCAATTTCCGTTCACCTATCCTACCATCTATGATATCCCCGATCATGTTTCTGTATCGGAAAATGGGCAATATTTTTGTGCTTCATCGGAAAATGGAATAGAAATCTTCGAGATTGACGGAACAGCCACCAAGCTGCGCTATACCGACACCAGGCATTATAAGGGAGCCATTTTCCTACCTTCCCACCCGGAGCAACTACTGCTGAGAGTCGGTTCACATTTCGAACTTAGAGAAATTCCTGATTTCAATATCGTTCAGACACTGGAAGTAGCTGAAACGGGAGTCTCACTGTGTAATATCGACCCGGCAACCATGAACCTGTTGTATCATCAAAACGATTCACTGAGAGTCTGTAGAGTGAATGATATGACAAAAACGATATTCACGATAAGAAGTGATGAAAGAGACGCTAAGATATTCAACAATAAGCTAATGACACGCGGAAACGGTGGTATAGCTTTTGATATGGATCCTTATGTAAATAATTCCGGCTTCAATTGAAATGAAAGATGAACGCCTTGACGCGAGATCTCCATCAATGATAAAACTCTTGGTTCATAAGAAAGATTTCAAAGGAGAAGCTGAAGAGTTTTTTGAGCATACAAAAGATTAGCAGGTAAAATTTATGAAAGAAATAGTTTTAAATGACGGGAACAAGATACCCATTATAGGTTTTGGCACATACAAGTCTGTGAAAGAAGATGGTGTCTTGGCAATAAAAAATGCCTTGACAAAAGGTTATAGATTAATTGACACAGCCGCCAGATACAACAACGAGGAAGAAGTTGGCAAAGGGATTGCCGAGGGCGGAGTTGACCGGAAAGAGATTATCGTCACCACAAAATTGTGGCGGGATAATTTGGGATATAAAGAGACAAAGGAAGCGTTTGAACTGTCGCTCAAAAAATTGGGATTGACTTATATTGATCTCTATTTAATACATTGGCCGGCCAATGCGAAGAACTACAGCAACTGGCAAAAAGCAAATGCTGACAGTTGGCGTGCTATGGAGGAGTTGCAAGCCGAAGGAAGAATAAAATCCATTGGCGTAAGTAACTTCTGGGAAGAACATTTGGAGGCACTTTTTCAAACGGCAAACATAATTCCAGCAGTGAACCAGATTGAATTTCATCCCGGTTACTGGCAACCTGAATTGACCGCATTCTGTAAAGAGAATGGCATTACTGTCGAGTCGTGGTCACCTTTGGCCAGAGGTAAGATTCTCGGAAACGATGTGTTGAACGCAATAGCCGAGAAACACAATAGATCCGTCTCCCAAATTTGTCTGCGTTGGGTTATTCAACACGGGGTAGTTGTGATTCCCAAATCAACCACCCTTCAACGAATCGAAGAAAATATCAGCATTTTTGATTTTGCCTTATCAGAAGAAGAGATGCAACAGATCAACGAGCTTCCGGAAATGGGATTTAGTGGAGAACTGCCCAATATATGGCCGGACAGGGTTAATGTAATTACAGGGTAATATGAAACACTTACTTTTACCATTCTTTTTTGTTGCTTTTCTCTCTTGCAGTCAGGCAACAAACGTCACAATGGACTGTTTTCCAAAAGAAAAGGAGAAATCACTTGTGGCCTTAGGACAACTGTGGGGTTTTCTAAAATACCACCATCCTATTGTTGCCGAAGGAAAACTGGATTGGGACAAGGAATTGATAGAAATGATTCCTACTGTCATGAATGCGGAAAATGAAAAGGAATGGAAAGCGATCCTTGATAGTTGGGTTGACAAGTTACCCGCTGTAGAAGTTACTCAAAAAGATACAATTCCATTTTCAGGACACATGATCGAGGTGAAGGCTGATTATGGGGAACTGTTCAATATAGCCTATCTCAATCAAAATACGATTGATAAATTGCAGTTTATTTTAGATAATACACAAATAAAGCCTACCATAGATGGCATAAGAAAAGGGATTGACGAGCCTTTGGAAAGAGCCATTGAAATTGTAAGGAGAGAATAAAATCCAATGAATTTCATTCGCGCGGGTCATCTACCCGTCCTATAAAGAGTATAACCCCAGAATTTTTTTCTCTGATCAGGCACAAGAAAGGACGGTTGGCAAAGAAGGGAATGGGCTCATTGGGAGTTCTCATTGTTCCATAACCTACGATCATACTACTTGTAATAGCCGCAGCCTCGGTTCCCTCTTCATCCACTTCCACGAATGTCTTTTGCAAGACATTGGATACAGATAAATTCTCATTGGCAATATTAGAGAAATCACCATTGAAGATTTGCCCTATTCCTGCATCTATTAATGGCTGGTTAAGAGGAAGGTCACATTCCATTTTAAACCGCGGTATTTTCAACCAAACCCTCTCCTGCTTCATATCGTTGACTATCCGATTCCAGTTAACGGTACTCAAATGGTCGATCAAATGATCAATAGTTGCATCTTCCGGCGGAAGAATGACGATCATGCTAAATGCCTTGTTCCCATACGGCAATTCAACGCATTCTAAATATTTATCGGTATAATAAGGTAACTCAGTCGTCTGCTCCATCATATTGACCCGGCTTATCGTCTGGTCACTCTTGGTGAAATCGTCAAGTTTTGTATTTTCCTTTTTAAACTTCTTCTCTTTCTCCCACTTACTTTTGAAATAGAGGGCATTGGTCAGGATTATATTTTCATTCTGGTTCAGATTAGCCACCATATTGTTAATCCTTCCTCTCGTTTTCTCGCGACACCAATTATTGATGACACTGACACTTTTGGCGTCATCGAAGTCGAGTGATACCACATCAGCATCGAAAAAACTCTTTCCTGTTTCGACAAAAGCTTCTTTCACTTGAAGTCCACTATGGTACCAGAGGGCATTGGCTATTGCGATTTCTGTAGTCGGGTCAATTGCCTGTAATTCCTGTGATATTGTTTGATAGTAGTCATTGAATTCGAATTCGGAAAAACCGTCCGTATTAAGGACTTCACCCATTTCCTTTCGGGTTTCACCTGAAGCGCCAATATACAGCATTCCCATCGCCATATTGAGACTGAAAGGGGAAAAGAATATATTCTTCCCTCGCGATTCCGAAACTTCCTTAAATATCTTAAAAGCAAGACCATTATCGGTATTCACTTTCTCACGTTGTTCCCCTGTCAATTTCACACTTTTTGCCGGTTCAATTATGTTAAATACTTCCTCTTCCATCATAACATCGATCACCGACCGGTTCTCTACAGCGATTTCCTGATGCTCGAAGCCGACAAAAGAAAATTGTAAAACAGCATTTTCCGGAACCATGATAGTGTACTTTCCATTAATATCCGACACCACCCCCTGGGTTGTGCCCTTCAACATTACTGCACAACCTATCAATACTTCTCCTGACCGGTCGGTGATAGTACCTGTAACTTTCCGTTTTGTCTCCTGTGCGTATAAACCTGAAACAGGCATTGCCATTACCAATAAAAAAACTGACAGACAAAACAGTAAATACTTTTTCATTATACTCCATTTATGATTGATTACTTTCCACTTATACCATCACGAAAATTGCGTCTCATATAAACGGACGAAGAACATAAATACCGTTAATTATCCATTATTTAGTCACATCTCTCAGTTCTCAAATATACGACATCTTCCTTATTTCTCCAACTGCTCCACGGTTTCAACCAACCGGATAAATTCCCGGCGATAGCCGTTGGTATCATCATTCAACCCTTTACGGGCGAGTTCAATGACCTTTGCATAGGATGCATCACCCTTGAAATCGGAATCACGTAACAATTGTCCGAACATGGCGACCGACATGATAAAACTCAACTCTTCCGATGGATTCTTATCTACATCCTTTGACAATACGGACACTTCCAATTTACGGCTTACCTCTTCGTCCGGTTTCTTGTAACGCAGTTTTACGGTCAGCAACTCTTTGCTGTCAGTAAACTTAGATGTAGCCGTTTCTTTTTCCGAAGATTGATATTTCAACGGATCCACACTGCCTACAGGCGCTTTCACTCCCACAGGGACAATCTCATAGAGCGCTGTCACAGTATGGCCGGGACCCAGTTCCCCCGCATCTTT
>JBAYRG010000172.1:0-6681 GCA_041676805.1 Proteiniphilum sp. | reverse complement strand
CACATCGGCCGCTTTGGTATAGATTCCACCGCCCACACGGGCGAACAGCGCCTGCGTGGAAGCCCCCATCCCGAAGGTAAGCATGGTGGTAGTGATCATGATCAACTTATGTCCGGCATCGGCGTCCTCCACAAAGTGATCCAGGATCAGATACCATGCAGAGATGTCGAGCAACGCCAGCCCCACTACCACAAGTCCCATCACGGCACCTGAACGGAAAGCGACCTGCAGCCCGCTGTTCAGTGAACGGCGTACAGCATTGGCTGTCCTGGCCGATGCATAGGTAGCCGTCTTCATTCCGAAGAAACCTGCCAATCCCGAGAAGAAACCGCCGGTAAGAAAAGCAAACGGCACCCAACTGTTTTGCAGGCCAAAGAAGGCCATGACAGCAAAAAGAAGAGCCAGCACAATAAACACTGCGGTCACCACTTTGTACTGTTGTTTCAAGTACGACATGGCGCCCTCCCGAACGTGACGGGCAATGGTTTTCATTTTCTCAGTGCCCTCACTCTCCTTCATCATTCTCTTAAAGAACCAATATGCAAAAATCAGTGCCACTATAGAGGCAACCGGTACAAGATAGAAGTAATTCATAGAATATTTATTTATAGTTTATAGTTCTGTTTCTGATTCTGATTATATCCAATCTGACCATTAAAATGGGGTATTATTGCTATTGACTGCAAAGTTATCAAAAAAACAAACAGATAAAACACATATATAGTAAAGTTTTCCTCATATTCCGATCATCCTAAATCATTTTTTAATAACTTTGCTTATTCCGTAGCAAGAGTTTTCCAGTCATGACGGATTGTTTCACAGTAAGGGATCGAAACGATCTGGATTCGCATATTAAATAAATTATATATCATGGTGAAAAATTTTCTTTTAAAAAGCGATAAAAGTCCAAAAAATGTCCAGATAAAGAAGGACATTATCAATCACTTTATCACTACAGGGAACGACACTATTGCCGAATTATCCAAAGAGCTCGATCTAAGCGTGCCGACCATCACTAAATTTATCTCCGAGCTGAAGGAGTTGGGATTAATCGCCGAGTTCGGAAAGATTCAGACCACCGGGGGGAGACATCCGAGCGTATACGGGTTAAATCCCACTTCCGCCTATTTTGTAGGTGTGGATATGAGTCGGCATCATCTGAACATTGCCTTGATGGATTTTACAGGTAATATTGTAGAGTATCAGATGAGCATCCCCTATGTCTATGAGAACACAACAGAGTCGTTTGATCTTCTTTGCGATCACATTCAAAAATTCATCGACAAGACCGGAGAGCTCAAAAGAAAGATCCTCAATATCAATCTGAATATTTCAGGGCGAGTAAATCCCGAATCGGGATACAGTTATAGCAGTTTTTATTTCAGTGAAAGTCCTATCAGTGAAACGCTCTCAAATCGTTTAAACTACAAAGTAGGGATTGACAATGATACCCGTGCCATGGCCTATGGCGAATATATGAAAGGCATATCGGAAGGTGAGCAGAATGTCATTTTTATCAATATTTCCTGGGGATTAGGGATCGGCATTATCATCGAAGGAAAGCCCTATTACGGAAAGTCGGGCTTTTCCGGTGAATTTGGCCATTTTCCTATTTTCGATAATGAGATCCTCTGTCACTGTGGGAAAAAAGGATGCCTCGAAACTGAAGCCTCCGGCTTGGCCATACACAGGATGGTTTTAGAGCGTATTGCAAAAGGAGAGAGCACCGTGCTCACAGAGTTGATAAAGGATATCAACAAACTCACCCTCACCGATATTATCAAGGCCACCAACATGGAAGACCCCCTCTGTATAGAGATTGTAGAGGAAGTGGGATATAAACTGGGCAAATATATTGCCGGCCTCATCAACATCTTCAACCCTGAATTGGTGATCATTGGAGGACAGGTAGCCGAGGCAGAAGGATTTATCATGCTCCCCATACGGAGTTCTATCAGAAAGCACTCGCTGAACTTAGTCAACAAAGACACCCGGATCGTAACATCTAAACTGAAGAACAAAGCCGGCATCATCGGTGCCTGCATGATTGCCCGAAGCCGCCTGTTCAATGAATAATTTCATTAAAAATAGACTATTTGAGTCGCCTTCGCTCCTCGATTTCCAATTCTCGCAATGGCATAGCTCAAGCAAGCTTGGCTCTGCTCATATTGCTTAATGAAATAGTTCCAGTTCTTCAATCAGATGGGTCGCTCCCGCAAACTTATCGATCACAAAAAGCACATACCGGATATCCACAATAATACTTCTCTGGTAATCAGGGAGATACTGAATATCTCCCCCTACCCCTTCCCAGTTCCGGTCGAAATTGATACCGATCAGTTCTCCTTTACCGTTCAACACGGGGCTTCCGGAATTACCGCCAGTGGTATGGGTAGTCGCTGCAAAATTGACCGGCATACTACCGTCGGATAGAGCATAATTGCCGAACTCCTTTTCCCGGTAAAGAGTTTTCAATTTTTCCGACACCACAAATTCCCAATTATCGGGATCTTCTTTTTCCATCACACCTTTCAGGGTAGTCTGATGGAGATAGGTGACCGCGTCACGGGGGTGGTATCCTTTCACCTGTCCGTATGTCAATCTCAGCGTCAGATTAGCATCCGGAAAGTGGGTATAAGGATCCTCCATGGCAAGGATTCCTTCCAGATAGGTGCGGCGGGCCAGGGAAAACGGCACATCATATTTATTCAACTGAATATTGAGAAGGTCCCTCTCCCTATTCACTGAACGGGCAAACTGGAACATCGGGTCGTTTTTGAGTTGTTTCAGTTTACGTTTATTGGCGATAAACTTCAATGGAGCAGTTTCAAACCGGCTCCAATTTTCCCGATTTCCGAAAAGGGAATGATCAAATATATAATCGATAAAAGCCTTTACATCGCCGTTGAATTGCGAATAAAGCATATCAAAATAGGAGGGAAGGTTTTCCCTGTCGATCAACCGGAGATATTCGGAGATCATGGCGGTGGATACTTTTTTATCCACATCAATATTATAGTCCTTATTGGCAAAGAACTCATAATCCTCTTTCAGCTGCAGGAGAGCTTTCTCCACCTCATCACGGCTGACAGAACGACTCTTCCCGGAGCGACTGTCACCTATTGCCTGTAATAACATATTCCATCCTTTTTGGGGTAAATTCGCAAATTCCATCCCACGGATAATCCCCTCATTGAGCATCCAGCTCCTGTAGCGCAGGCCAGCCCTTTCCTCAACCATCCGCTGAATCTCTTTCAAAGCCTCAATATATTCCGGTTTTCCATTCTTTTCCGCCCATTCCAACAGACGATCCTGCTGCTCCCGCTTCAACCGTTCGAAATCGCGCATATCAATGGCCCAATTGGTACCTATCGCGTTCTTGTAGGCATTGGTGGAGCCGGAATATTTCGCCGCATATTGTATCTTTACTGCCGGGTCGCGCAGCATCTCCTCCAGCATGGTGTTCTGGCGTATCTCCCGCATATCAATCCGCACCCTGTTATCGATATCTCTACGTTCGGCCACCTCCCATGAGGTATAATACTTATGGGTGGTACCCGGGAATCCCAATATCATCGCAAAGTCGTTTTCTGTGACTCCATCGGTAGATATTTTCAGCCATCGTTTTGGTTTTAATGGCACATTTTCGGGTGAGTAACCGGCCGGATTTCCCTCTTTGTCGGCATACACACGAAACAGTGAGAAGTCACCCGTATGGCGCGGCCACATCCAGTTATCGGTATCGGCGCCAAACTTGCCGATAGAACTCGGTGGTGCACCCACAAGACGGATATCCGAATAGACCTTTTTAATAAACATATAGTATTGGTTACCGCCATAGAAAGGCTTTATCTCCACTTCGATACCGGGTAGGGATAAAAGTTTCTCTCCCGCCTTTTCACGTGCAATACGGTTAAGATAGGAGGGAGACAGAAAGAAAACACCGTCGGTATCCTGTTCTTTATCCCTTTCAAGGCACTCCTTCACATAGCCGGTCACATCTTCCATCCCGTCGATAAAGGTGACAATCAGCCCGGGATTAGGGAGTTCCTCGGCTCTGGTCATTGCCCAAAAACCATCATCCAGATAGTTATTTTCTAAAGAACTGTGATTCTGTATCTGTCCATATCCACAGTGATGATTGGTGAGGATCAGCCCCTCCGGTGAGATCACCTCGCCGGTACAGCCACTTCCAAAGAAGACAACCGCATCCTTCAGGGAAGTACTGTCGGGATTATAAATATCGTAATCGTCCAACTCCAAACCGAGTTTTTGCATCTCTGCAAACTTCTGCTGTTTTAACAAATGGAGCATCCACATTCCCTCATCGGCAGAGGCAGTAAAGACAAATAAGCCACTCAAGGTAAGATAGAACACTATTTTTTTCATATAGTTGAATAACGGCAATGCCAAATTGAGCCGATAAAGTTAATAAAAATGTCAATGGGGAGAGTCAATAATCTCTGTTTTTCCCTCTCTTATCCGGGAAAGGTCTATTTTCCTGTAGCACCCTATGCGCACAAGAAGCATTTCCTCTATGCTATTTTTATTGCTGACGGCAGAGCAACACAGAGTTCGCTTTTACCTCCACATAAAGTTTGCCGGCCTTCACCCTAACACGTCCGGTTGGATCAATCAGATTGTCATCTTGCGGCAAAGCATCCTCCTCATACCTGTATATGTCAAAATAGGCTGTGGTCAATAGCCCGTTAATCGCTAACAGTTTTGTTTCATCCGCTGTATTTGCAAATAGATAAGTCCATCTTCCCTCCTCATCTTTAAAGGCGGAACCTATCGCGAAATCATCTTCAAATTCTATCGGATATATTTCCGATCCCGGTTTCAGAAAACGAGTCAACAGCGAGTAGGCATAATACTGGGGGCGCACCTCATAATCTTTCTTGATCGCAGCATAAGTGGAATCCCCCTTATATGCCTCCTTCACGTACTTCCAAAGCCCTAACTGTTGCATTTGCTGATAATCGGCATCCCTACCGTAATATTGGTCGATAAGGCTCCAATAGCTCACCCCGGAAGCCCCCGCATTCAAGAAATTGAGCACCAGACGGGTCATCAGCACCCCACGGGCATATAAATCTATATCTCTCTGCCGGGTAGCTCCCACGCATTGATTCGACCCGAATTCCCCGACAAGATGTTTTTTGCCTGCCCGGGCGGCAATACTTACATTGTTCTTTTCCCAGTTATAGATCACGCTATTCGGTGTATCATAGCCGAAGATATAGGTATGAGAGTTGAATATATCCGCTACCTCCGACAGATTCTCGGCGCAATCCTCCAGATAGAAAGTCCGGGTATCAGTATTATCCGACAGGTTGAATCTCACTTTTTCCCTTATTCCATCCGTTTTAAAACGGGCATCCAACGTTTTCGCCATCTTAATATATTCGGCAGAGGTAAGCAAGGGACCGCCGTCCGGCTCATTCATGGGTGTAATCTCCTTTACACAGGAATATCTCCGCTCTTCAATCAGGTGTTTGATTAGAGTGGAAAAATTCTCCGCCCATTCATCATAGTCTGTCGGACCTGTAATCCAGACTCCTTCCTTATCCGGATCTGCCATAAAAGATGTTTTCACATGGCTATACGCCGGATCCAGTAAAGAGACATAGAGAGGACACCCCCATACAACGATACAAACCTCCATCTGCTGCTCCTGTGCCAGATCGAGCACCTTATAGAGAGAGTGCATCTCGGGAGAATCGAATGTAAACCGGCTTTTGTCCGTAGTAAACGGATCATCATTATCGTTTTCAGGCTCATACCATTGCGGCAACACCATCACCCTGAACTTGCGCAACTCCATTTTTCTCACCCTCTCCACCACATATTGCCAATCCTCCTCCTTTGCACCATCGTCACGCGTCACGTTTTGAGAAAAGAAGTGGGGATCCAGTTCCGCACCAATGGCTTCCAGTGTAACCCCTGTCGGATCACCTAAAGAAACATCTGTGTATTCACTCTGTTTCCCTTCATTTACGGTGCATGAAACAGCCATAATCAAGCACAAAAAACAAAAAATCCGAGACATCATATTACACCTTTAATAACATTATATATAGAGGTTCTCACTCACAGAAGTTGAAGCATCATTCACCCACCTTTACTATGCTCCAATAGTCCTATTTTTGACTCTTCGAACCGGGAATCACTTTCCAAGGCAGCAATAATATAGTTCAGGTCTTCAACGCCATCCCATAAGGTAAACCTATCGGGATCTTTTGAATTCCCCTTGAGTGAATCCGTGAATGCGCGGTTGTTGAATCGGAAGGTCGCAATCCCTTTACTTGACAAAGAATCGGCAAAGGAATATATACCGATTCGGAGCATCCACATCCCCTCATCGGCAGAGGCAATAAAGACAAATAGGCCACTCAAGGTGAGATAGAACACTATTTTTTTCATATCGTTGAATAACGGCAATACCAAATTGAGCCGATAAAGTTAATAAAAATGTCAATGGGGAGAGTCAATAATCTCTGTTTTTCCCTCTCTTTTGAAGCGTAAGCCTGATATTCAGTTGTTATAGTCCAGCACTTCCCATTCTAAATTCCATACAAGATGTGTTACGAGACACTCTTTCAGGAAATTCACCGTGAATTGCAATTGATTATAATTCCAAAGTGGCATTATCGGAGAAAAAACCGATCATCTATTTTT
>JBAYRG010000171.1:0-6732 GCA_041676805.1 Proteiniphilum sp. | reverse complement strand
GGCTAAATTTACCGGGCGTTACAATCCCTTTTGAATCCCAGAAAGAATCGAGCCAACCGACCAACGCTTCTCCCTGTCCGGAGTAATCAGTCATACTTAGCATTTGGAAACCGGCACAAGACGAGGTTCGATAGAATGTCTCAATCAGCGCTTTATACAGAATAGTCTGGAGTGCTCCACTCGCATCATGAAAGGGTTTATCGAGATGGGCGATGTGGTTTTTTTGTGCCAATTCCAGGAGCTCCGACAGATTACGGGCTTCCAAAACACCGGTATATTTATTAATCTCGCTCCACAACGGATAAACCGGATATTGTCCCACTTCATGTGCCAGAATGGGGATGTCAGCCTTTGCATAATTCTCTTCCAGGTCGAAATCCGTGCCGTTACCCCGCAATCCGTATGTACCACCCACATTGGGTATATTATGTGTTGCCATATATTGGTCTACCGGCATTATTTTCCTAGCCGTAGAAACGGAGTAGAGGCGGCGGTTATCTTTCTCGCGCAACGGCTCTATCCATTTCTCCATCACTTCAAAGTCAGAATTACCCAACTCGTTTCCAATACACATCATGACAAACGAGGGATGATTACCGTAAGCTTCCAGCATACGCTCCAATTCGGCAGGTACAAATTCATCGGCACTCGGGTTATGGCCTAATCCCTTAGGAAGTCCCTTGGTGGTCATCTCGGGTCGATCGGGGTTGATGACAGACATCCACCAGTCGATCCACAGCACTTCTGCCTGAATATAAACACCCACTTTGTCAGCCGCGGCAAAAGCAGCCTGTGGAGGACACCAAGAGTGAAATCGCACATGATTCAACCCATACGATTTATAAATACGGAAAATACGCTCCCATTCGCTTTCATCACAAGAGGGATAACCCGTCAGCGGGAAATGAAGACAATCTAAATTGCCACGCATAAAAACAGATTCCCCGTTCACTACAATTTTCGATTTAGCTACCGAGATGTCTCTAAAGCCAAAAACGGCTCTCTTTTCTTCCCGAAGACGACCTTGCCGCCAAACCACTTTCAGCGTATAAAGATTGGGAGAAAACTCGTCCCATCTCTTTACCGGCATATCCAACGACAGCGTTTTACGATGACTGAACGTAGGCTCATTGGCAGACAATGTTTCTTCAAAAGAGGCGACAGTTTCTCCGGTCTGGTTATCAATCAGCGTGTAGCCTACTGTACCGTTGCTTCGCCCTGTTTCGCTTCTGGCGTTAAAAGTGACGGAGAGTTGGTTATTGGCAACATCGGGCCAAGTATGCAAATTGTGTATGCTGATTTTTTCTTGTGGAATCAGTTCTATCTTACCGATCATCCCGTTCCAGATGATCTGGGTATATTCGCCGTAACTGTGCCCCTTATCTCCAATATTGTAAATCATATCGTTGTTCACGCGTACCGAGAGCAGATGCTTACCCGGAGACAATTTCCCAAGGTTATGATAATGCGGCGTTCCCAATCCCTCCTGCACACCTACCGGTTTACCGTCTATCCAGACCTGGGATTGCCACATCACACGTTCGAGGTGAAGTACCACATCCTTACCTTGCCAGCTTTTCGGTATAACAATTTCCCGGTTATACCATGCCGGCCCGATATATTTGTATTTACGGGTAAGAATGCCATAGTCCGAACCGGTAGTTTTAGTACCATAACCGGCTTCATCCAAAGTGCCGGGCAGTATAATTGGATTGGCGAAAATCTTCTCAAAAAACTTTTTCTCTACACCTGTACTATCCGGATCAAGTTGTACACTCCATTCTCCGTCAAGCGAAAACACCTGCTGCGCTTTTATCCCGGAGAAAGGAAGAAAAAAGCAAACTGTCCATATAAAATAAGCCGGTAATTTCATCTGCATATTCTTTCTTACTCATGTTTGGTACTTCCTTTACATGTATAACAAAGAGATAGAAAGGAAGCACGATACTTCTATCTCTCTGTTTATTGGTATTCTATCGGGAAGGCATTAACGCAATCTCTTCTACCATTACATCCTGAGATGACAATGAGCTGATGAACACATCTATCTTTCCCAATAGCGAATCTCCTTTCTTCAGACTAAAAATAATGGTTTCACCGGAAGATGGTGCCAGTTCGAGCAGTGTTTCTTTCCCATTGAATAGTGTTGTAATCTGTTGACTTTCACTATCCCTGTTAGAGAGATTCACCAATATATCTCCTTGATAATCAAAAGGCATTTTGAAGGTAAGTTGGATCTCTTTTCCCTGCCATGCAGAAAAACCTCCATCTACGATAACATTATCACAGAACAAATCGTAACCATATTTATCGGTCTCGAAGGATGTGGTCCCATCCATATCGCTACTCCACTTCACTTTACCATTCTGCTGATAGCGGGCTCCTGCTTTCACATATAGGTATGCTCCCTCAAATTGTGCAGGTGGATCATAGGGATCGGCAGGATTTCTCAACTGAAGTTTCAACCAATCGTAATCAAGTATCTCCTCAGGCTCAAACTGTGTAGCTGCAACATAATCAATCAAACTCTTCCTGAGCGCATTTGCCGCCGGACGAATATGTAAACTATCCACCAGATTATAACCACAAATAAATATCTTTCCTCCTTCCATGCCCTTGAATTCCATCATGGAACCCAACTTTCGGTTGAAATGGAAATCATGAATAGGCTGGACAATGGGGCGAACAGAGAAAGACAATCCTGCCAAGTCAAATCCACGACCTCCCGCGCAGATATCATGCCATTGGAAGTTAAGATAATCTCCGGTAGGGAATTTACTCAATGACGGGTGATCATTTCGGACAACAGCACCATTGGTAAAGCCGTCATTCCCATACCCGCTTGCTCGCCAGAAAGTTGGTTTCCAATGGGCATACCCGGTATTCTTATCGGCTCCTAAATTATATGCCCAAAGAAACACCGTCTCCCCTGCTTCCATTGACGCAACAGCTTCTTCCAAAGAGTGTGTCTCTACCACATAATCGGGGAAACTTGCCATTGCTTCTCGGGGAAATACCCAGAAATTCCAGTTATTTGTAAAAGGTGTGTCTCTTACCGAAACAGTCAGCAGCAATTGTTCGGGAACCCGTATCATGCCAAGATATACATTGATGTTTCCGATCTTGTTCAATTGTGCATTCCGGATATCACAATCCTCAAAGGTGCCTCCCTTGATGACTTCTCCTTGCCCATTTGTCAGTTTCCAGTCTATCACTGCCCTCTGTATATCCTGGTTAGAGAAATGCAAAACTTCAAGGTCTACGGATAATACCTCTTCGTTTGTATAAATATACGATTCGGTACGCATCAACGGCACTGTAGTGTTATTCCATTTTAATATTTCTTCCGGCTCAACCACTCCCTTACTTTCATGAAAAGCATCCAACCAGCCTATCAAGGCCTCACCCTGTCCCGAAAAATCCTGCATACCAAGTAGCTGGAATCCCCCACAACGGGGCGTTCTCAGTATGGATTCTACATTTTCTTTATAAAGAAGAAGTGCCTGTTTCGAAGAAGAGTGGACAAATTCACTGTTTTGGGCATAAACACCATTCTTGATGGCCATTTCCTTATAACTCTCCAAACCACGGGGACGAAGATTTCCGGTATATTTATCTAACTCTCTCCAATCCGGATAAAAGGTCCATTGTCCTACCTCGTGTTGTATCGACGGCAATGATGAGGCATCACCATACCACGGGGCATAATCCCAGTCCGTCCTCAACCTCCCTTCATTGATAAACAAGAGTGGATAAGGAGATGACAAGTCTCCTTGAAAGTTGATATCGGCACTTTTAGTAGGAGGTCGTCTCACTGATACGGAGTAGAAAGGTCTCGGATCATACTCCTTGACTTCCTTGATCCATGGATCCATCAGATTGAGATCAAACCCACCCATCTCATTGCCAATGGCCACCGCTATCAACGAAGGGTGATTACCGTAATTGTCCACAATCCTCCTTAACTCAGGTCGAACAAAAGGCTCCATTTCATTCACATCAAGTCCCTTCCCCATCCATCCGTCCCGCCACATAATTTCGGTCAGGATATAAAGGCCAAGTTCATCAGCGGCTTCAAATGCGGCTTTCGGGGGTGTCCAGGAATGGAAACGGACATGGTTGAATCCATGTATCTTATATTGTTTGAAGATTGTGAGCCAGCTTTCTTTGTCAGTAGGAGGATATCCTGTGAGAGGAAACAGTGCACAGTCGAGATTACCTCGAAGAAATCTCGGAATACCGTTTACCGTGATAAAATCGTCCGTCTTGGCTAAAGTTCTAAATCCAAAATCAATATTTTGTGCCCGATCTACCTCTCCATTGCATTCTATCCGAGTTTCAAGGGTGTACAAATTGGGAGAAAATTCATCCCAGAGTTTGGGAGATGCTACCTGTTCAGTTTTTTGTAACCTCATCCCACCAGCCGGAACTTTCACACGATATTTGGCAGATTTCACCTCTTCGCCGGAAATTTTCTCCTTTATCGTGACCGATAACACCACCTTTTTCTGCCGATTACTCCGGTTCTGGATGTTGAATTCAACACCCATCTCACCACTGGAATTGGGAAATATCCGTATCTGCCCTAAGGCAACATCTGGAAAAGCTTTCAATTCAATTTTACCCAATGCACCATTCCAGATAATCTGGGTTTGTTCACCATAATTATGACCGTAAGGGTTTCCCACGGGATAGGCAATCGGATAAATCTCACGGCTATCTATCGACAAGGTGATCGTATGTTTGCCCGGCGTTAACTTTCCAAGGTCAAACTGATGGGGAGTAGATAGTGACTCTTCACTTCCGATAAGACGACCGTCAACCCACAGCTTGCTTTTCCACATAATCCTTTCAAATTGAAAAGCCACATTCTTACCTCCCCAGATAGAGGGTATCAAGATATCGGTCTGATACCAAGCTTTCCCGATATATTTATGCAGACGGGACATCTTACCCTTCTCGATAATCTCTTTTCCATATCCCCCCTCATCGGTAATGCCGGGAAGATTGATCCGTTTTGACAAGGTAGTATTGAACCATTCCTCCTTTTCTCCAACATCCGTAGAATCCAAAGCGAACCGCCATTCACCTGCCACTGAAATTTGTCGGGAATTTTGACCCGACAAAATCAAAGGCAGCAAAATAAAGTAAAGTAGGAAAATAATCTTTTTCATTATTGCGGAAATATTGTAATAGTATCACTCAAAATAGCTACTCGTTACGGTTTATACAGGATATTACCGTTCCCCATAAACCAATGTACGGGTACCGTCCCATGCTACCGCTTCTATCCTGGTAGAACCCGGCGGATACCATACGAGTGTGGTATTCAGGTCATCTGAATCTAAGCCGACCATCGAAACTTTAGTGAGAATATCACCCTGGTAAGTCTCAAATACAGCCACACTTCTCCATACATTGTGCGAGATTATACCATATTGATCCCCTCCGTACTTATTATCATCATAGATAGTAACACCTGCTCCATAGGTGCCGGTTACCGATAATTTCTTTTCATAAGCCTCGAGACTGTTCATCGTAAGATAATAAATTACAGGACTCTGCGGCTTCGGATATTTCGATGCATACGCTTTCAGGTCATCACAATCTTGCTGTGTAATAGTTATCCGGTTACCTCCACCATAGTCATCAAGATGTCTGTCTATCGGCTTTAACATGCCGGCTGTCTCGAAAAATCCGGTAAGATCTTCACCAATCACATCCATCGTATTTCTCATAAAGTTCAATTGTAATTGACCATCAGTCATACCGGTTTCATCTGTATTCCGGACAATCTCGGCCACATCGGCATACCAATCAGGTTTCTTCCAACTAGCATTGGCAATACGATAGTATAGCATAAGTTGCCATAGAGGACAAAGCCTTACGAAATGGTCTCCTCCAGCATGATAATCCTCCATCTTGTTATCACCGCGTTGGCACTGCCATGGCTCACCTTTCACCACACCATAGTTGAGGTAGGAGTTCATACGTCCTCCAAGAAGTTGATGATGGTCACCGTCATTAACCCGTTCTCGCTCCAAATTCATATTATCGGGAGTATAATGATGGCGGACTACCACTGAATAGACATTATTCGTGGTTTCTGAAGTGCCCACCCACTTCAATCCGGGACGAATCTGGTTGACATGTCCGAGCTCATGAGCAATCGGCCACATCGTTGTCTTTTTAATGGACTCAGGATTGACGAGGTCAGGCCTTCCTTTAGAGAAACCTGCACCCCATCCATCGGCAAACAACCCCGACTCTACCGTACGTGCAAACATATGGTTTTTAGGACGTTTGTTATATTTGATCAAACCCATTAAGTCGTGCTCTATTTCTACTATTTCATCATACACCTCAATCAAATCCATTCCGTTACTGCAGTATTCTCTCAAATCCTGCGTAGTATAGGCTAAATTGATGTAACGACCTTTGATGTCGAAATAGGTTGAGACCGCTCCTTCGATAAGTTTATTCCAGTCTTCTCTCTTATGCTTGTTACGGTCGAAATAACCGTTCACTTTCCCACTGGCAAAATGTATTTTTACCGGCTGCACATTCCTCCAATTGTCAGTATAGTAACTGACATAACCCAATCCGCTATTTTTCGCCCTGACCTTATTCACGCCGGGGCGGAGAATAAAAGAAGCATCAGCATGATTGCCAAAATTGTGTATCCTGAACGATATATCTTCGCCTTTGCTATCACCCATAATGATGACAATT
>JBAYRG010000170.1:0-6785 GCA_041676805.1 Proteiniphilum sp. | reverse complement strand
TCATAATTAATATTAAACGGCCATCCGCTTGTCATATTGGTATAATTGGGCATCGCACCATAACATGCAGCCCATGTTTTTCGGATGCTTAACCTCTCTGTCCAAATATCGTTTAAATTTTCCACTTCATACAAATAGTCTTTTGCATCAAGGTAATCACAAGCCATAAAAAATGGCAACAGGCAAATGCCAAGTACTATTGATATAATATATTTTTTTGTTTTCATACTCTGTGTATTATAAGTTTAGACCAATTTCAAATCCTAAAGTAAAAGTCCTCTTCAAAGGGTAAGCATACGACGATGTTTGTTCCGGATTCCAATCTTTAAATTTAGAAAATGTATAAACATTATCACACCGTCCATATACATATATATTTTTAAAAGACGATAGTTTCTCCTTAGGTATCCAATTGTATCCTATCTCCATATCCGCGATTTGCACATAAGATGATTCACGTAGCCAAAAAGTAGAGGGCTGGGAGTTATTCAGGTTCTCTGTCCCAAAGGCCAACCGGGGATACTCCGCATTTGGATTTTCGGTTTCGGAGGTACCTGAATAAAAAGCTGGTGTCCAATGATTTTTCATTGCTCTTTTATAAATAGCGCCGTTTTCATTATTTCCCTGCAACGGATTAAAAGGAATCCTTCCCCCGGTAATATTTCTAAATACGTCCGATTTAGCAATTATACGTGTAGCAAAAGTTATATTCTTGTAATTGAGATCCAATGCCACCGAATATGTCCATTTGGGATATATATTTCCTAACCATATCCGATCCAAAGGTGTAATGACACCATCCCCATCAATATCTTTATATTTTATATCCCCCGGCATCACATCATTCCACACTTGTACCGGACTGTCGTCAATATCAGCCTGATCCTTAAACAAGCCCAATGCTATATAGGTAAGATTGCGCCCATAATCGAGTCCGATACCACTCTGGTATGGAACTTTTGGATCTAACTGCCCGTTCTCCTTGATGGTATTTTTATTATAACTGATAATCCCTTTTATGTAGTTAATCCTAAAATTCCTCCAGGCCTTTGAGTAAGTTATGTCAAAATCCACCCCTTGCGATACGGTTCTTCCCAAATTTGCCATAGGTACTGCCGGCAATCCCATGGTAGAAGGTAAACGGTTCAAGTTAATCAACTGATTTTTATTATCATATCTATACAAGTCAGCAATCAGTTTAAAATTGCCAAACAATCCCAGTTCAACACCCAAATTAATTTTTTCGTTTCGCTCCCATGTAAGGCCTAATTGCTCCAATCTGGTCTCTCCTATTCCGCTTACGGACACCCCGCTACCCGCAGCAGTACCAAATCCGAATGTATAACCGGGTTTGCTACCCGTGGTCGCCAAATATCCGAAACGACTTGCACTTCCAGGAGCGCCAACCTGTCCATAGGTCGCCCTTAACTTCAACAAATCCACCACATCGTATAGGTTTTCCCAAAACGGCTCGTCAGAAAGTAACCAGCCAATACCTACTGATGGAAAATAAGACCAACGCTTGTCAGGCGTGAACAACTGGGATCCTGATCCTCCAAAATTGACATCTAAAAAGTAACGGTGCTTCCAGTCGAAAGTCAATCGGCCGGCTATCGACTGCTCATGGGTCGGCAGAGCGTTAATCAGCAATGCACCTCCAGTTCCCTGCGGTGCATCATTAAGATATTCCCTCTGCTTATATAACACCAAGCCCGTAGTGTGAAGGTCAGTGAAAAAACTTCTCACATAATTCAGACTTCCTTGGATCTCGACAACCCTATGCCCCGTCGCCGGAACACTTGTGAAACTCATTTTGTCATCCACATCCGGGGTTTTATTGATAGTAACCAAATTACCATTCTCATCGCGTCCTGTGCCATTATGGCTATTCATAAAATCAGGAGCATGTTTCTGATATTGTTTCGAATAGACATGAGAATTATAATTATTCTTTGTAAATGAGGCAATAAAATTGGCAAATAACCCTTCTGTGATAAAATTTAATTTTTGTGTCAAATTCAAATTAGTAGACATAAGGTTTTCATAACTCTTGCTAAAACCCGTTTTGGTTAATTGCGAATAGGGGTTCGTTATTCCAATCGGTTCCTCCGGTGCTGTACCGTTTGAATATTCTGGGGGAAAAAGAGTAGGATTTAAATTATTCATCAAGTTTAAAACGCCACTTACACCTCCACCGGGTTCTGTCGTAGTATTATAGCGGCCGTCAAATCCCAAAGCCAATGTCGTAGTAGAACTTAAATCTGCTTTTACATTGGAGCGAAAATTAAATTGATTATAGTTGGCATTATTATCATTGCTACCGCTATTGAACATCCCTTCTTCCCGGTAAAAGCCTCCTGACATATAGTATGACACGGCACTGCCTCCCCCACTTATATTGAAATTGGCCTTGCTGGATATATTATTTGATTTCACCATTGTCTTGTACCAATCCACATTTGGATAAAAATCCATATCATTGTCGCCAAATTTTTGAATATCCTCTTCTGTATAATAAGGCTTTTTGCCCCTTACCACGTAGGCTTCATTTTTCATTTTCGCGTAATCTACGGCATCCACCCAATCGGGTTTATAGGAGGCATTATTCACAGACTGGGAATAGCTTACCCTTACAGAAGGCCTTGAGGAGATTGTCCCACTCTTTGTTTTGATGACAATAATCCCATTGGATCCTTCCAAGCCATATACGGCGGTTGCGGAAGCATCTTTTAAGACGGAGAAACTTTCAATGTCATTGGGGTCAACGTCATCAATTGATCTTTTCAGACCATCTATAAGGATCAAAGGTTGGGTATTCCCAGATACGGAGTTAATTCCCCTAATGATAAAAGAAGCTCCATCCTTTCCCGGTTGTCCCGATGATTGCACAAACGTAACTCCTGAGACCCTACCCGCCAACTGAGTCGAAAGAGAACGCGTCGGAGCTTTTAATTCAGTAGGCTCAATAGAGGTTATCGCACCCACAACACTCACTTTCTTTTGTACTCCGGTAGCCGTAACGACAACCTCATCCAGTTCCTCAAGGTTTTCCTGCATTACTATTCTCATGGACTTTAGTTCTGAATCTTTGAGTTTATTCAGATCTATTTCCTGCTTCTCAAATCCCAAATAAGATACAATTAAAATTGATTTCCTTGGGACATTACTCAATGTAAAATCACCATTGAGTCCAGAAACTGCACCCAACAAGGCATTACCTTTTATTGTCACAGCTCCCCCAATAATTACTTCATTGCTTTCGGCATCTATTATAATACCCGACACAGTAACGTTTTGGGCAAACATACCCAAAGATACTATCCACATACAAATGAATAGGAGTCTTTTCCGTTTAAATAATAAATTTCTGTTTTTCATTCTTTGTTTTTTTTAGCATTTAACACAATATATACTACCTTCTGTTTTTCACTAAAACTTTTTTTCATCATTGCCGCCATATCTACTAAACCAATATTTCCCATGGAGAGGCGATCCTCTTCCTTACATTTATCGTTTATCTGTTTTTTTCCATAGGCAATATTTTTATGTTTTATGTTTTTAGCATTCAATACTCCAAAACTAAATTATTTTGGAAGAATTTCTCGAAATCAGTCATAACTCTTTCGTTTACAATCAATTTAAAACGCATGCTGAACTGTGCTGATTTTAAAGAAAAATTACTCTTTTACCAAACTTGGTATCGCTATGTATTAGTTGTCGAGTGTTAGATTGTGCCAACACTCACGATATTATGTATTTTTTTTATTATTAAAAAACAAAACTACTTATAATAAAATTACAAAATATTTTATTTTTAAAGCAAGACTGAGAATAATCTCGTCAAGATAAACGAGGTTAGAAAAATATTAAGACATTACAGCGACCGGAAAAACGTATGATATTCAATAATTTACGATAAAAAAATATTCTATACTGTGCTGTGCTGTGCCGTAATCAATGCAAAACTACAAACCAAATATTAAATAAAAAAATATTTTCATATGTTATAAAACATATCTTGTTAAAATATTGGGATCGGAAGAGTCTCTCTCCCTTACCGCGCCTTCTACTTTCTCTTTCTCAGACCTTTCTGTTCCAGATAGAATATCAATTCTTTGGGTCTATCAGACTGTATGATGGTAGCCTTTCCGGTGTTGATCAACCAGCCCCAACTCTCATCAGGCTCACCTCTGAGGACTGCACGATCATCATCGTGTCCGGCATTGTGATTGGCCCAAAGAGCATTGAGCCACAATCCCAAAGACATTTCCCTTATTTGCGGCATCCACTGGAAGAAAGCCGTGGTATCGGAGGAGAATGTAGGATGAATGATAGTACGTTTTCTACCCTTGTAGCTCCCTACCAGCGTGGCTACATCCGCTCTTCCACTACCTATAATAACATTCAGCGCTATCGAATCTATCAATTCCAAATCCCGCGAATAGAGGGAGTCAAGATATATGTATCCCACATTCATAATTGTCTGATCAACCATATCGTGGTCTTTCAACTGTCCGACAACCTGATTAAAATAACCGAAGGAATGATCCATATCGACGAGTATCTTACCTTTCGCCGCAGCCAGGAACTCATCTAACGTCGGGATTCTATAGGTAGTCGTTTCACCGGAAGGGCCCTTCAGATAAAATTGTTTCAACTCCTTGAGGGTGTAGTCTCTGACAGCTCCTGTTCCCGTGGTTGTCCGGTCTATTGTCCCATCATGCATCATGACCAGATGCCCATCTTTGGTCATTTTGACATCGGCTTCTACAATATCTACTCCCATCTCAATGGCATCCCTTAATGATTTCAATGAATTCTCAGGTGCATTGCGCCAAGCTCCACGATGGGCAGAAACCATAATATAATTGGGATTTTGCTCATCAAGTATATCTGTTGTTACAGATGTTATGGGTACGTTTCCTTTCTTCGTCACACAACCTGTTTGAGATAAAACAGCCATAAGAAAAAACATTATCCCCCAAGAGGTTAATAGGGATTTTACGCTGAATCGATTTACATTGATCATAATAACTAATTTTTTTATTTTCAATTCTTTACAAACACAAACTTCCCAATCATGAGATTTCCCCCTTGAGTCGCTTTTGCCTTAAAGCTGATTTTCCCTTTGTTGGTATCTTCACGCATGACAAAAAGCTTCACCCAACGGCTCTCTCCTTTGAGCTCGTCAAGGAGGAATTCACGTCCCTCGACCGAAACAATCCCCGCACGATTTTGATTATTCCAGTCTTCAAACTGCACATATAGATTTCCAATAATACCGTTGGGGGTATTCAGCTCCACTGTAATTTCCTTTCCGGTCCATGCAACACCTTTTTCATCACGCCACACATTGTCACAAATCACAGTATAATCTATATGATTATCCATCATCTCAACTTTATCCAATGCCTTTTTCCATGGTACACCACCAGTCGTTTCCATGTTCTCTCCGCAGGCAACATAGAGTAAAGCATCCTTAAACTCATCCGGTACTACAGTTTCAGCCTTTGGCGTATAATCAAACAATTGAAGGGCTTCCTCTTTCTGAAGCGTATAATATGGATTGAAATTAGACTGCTCCATATATTCCAACAAGCTATTCTTCAGTTGTACCGCTACGGGTGAAGCCACCGTCAGGTCGTGACCACACACCAACAGTTTTCCATTGCCGATCTTACATTCAAAGATGGAAGCCAACTTGTCGTTGATATGAAAATCACTGATAGGCTGCACGATCGGCGTCAGATTTTGATGCGAGTTGATAATAAAGGCATGCCCTTTACTAACCGGCCGCCATTGCCAATTATTGAAATTCTCCGTTGGAAAGCACTCCAACGCCGGATGCGCATCATCGATATAGATACCCAGCGTCTTGTTATTTTGTCCGGGGAAGAAGGAGTTCGACCAGAACAGCGGGGTGAAGTGCAACTCGCAAATATTATCTTGTTTACCGAGTTGGTGTGCCAATAGGAGTACTTTCCCTCCATCATTCAGCACCTTTATGGCCTCCTCATCCAGTGTTTCCTTGACTAAAACAGATGAGGCGAAAGGCTGCACGGGAGGATATACCCAAAAATCCCACTGATTATGGTAAGGTTGACCCTTTACCGTCACGCTCAGTCTGTATTTCCCTGCCTCGGTGATCGCGTACAAGGCAAATTCTACAATCCCTACGTCATTTAGTTTTCCTTTTTCGATAGTAGCATCCATTTTGCCGGATGCCATCAATCTACCCGTTTCACCGGTAATTGTCCATTCAACCGGGGAGTGCAACGTCTCTTTCTTATAATTGGCGACCTGTATGCGGGCAGAGAAGGTCTCATCATTTTTCCATACATAACTTTTAAACCGTGCCACCGGCACCACGCTGTTAGAATAACGGCTAAATTCACCGGGCGTTACAATCCCTTTTGAATCCCAGAAAGAATCAAGCCAACCGACCAACGCTTCTCCCTGTCCGGAGTAATCAGTCATGCTTAGCATTTGGAAACCGGCACAAGACGAGGTTCGATAGAATGTCTCAATCAGCGCTTTATACAGAATAGTCTGGAGTGCTCCACTCGCATCATGAAAGGGTTTATCGAGATGGGCGATATGATTTTTTTGCGCCGCTTCCAGAAAACCGGTAAGGTTATGGGCTTCCAGTACACCGGTATATTTATTGATCTCACTCCACAACGGATAAACCGGATATTGTCCCACTTCATGTGCCAGAATGGGGATGTCAGCCTTTGCATAATTCTCTTCCAGGTCGAAATCCGTGCCGTTACCCCGCAATCCGT
>JBAYRG010000169.1:0-6806 GCA_041676805.1 Proteiniphilum sp. | reverse complement strand
TTGCCAAGGTTTGGAATAAATCATCTTAATAAACTTTCTCTTTTGAATTCTCCTGGTCTAACCGAATATCCAAATCAAGACCACGACAATAACCAGCGAAGGGAGCATATTCATAATGCGAAGATTTTTTATTCCTAATATATTGATGCCAAGTCCGATTAGTAGTATGCCGCCGGTAGAGGTGAGACCGAGTATGATATCGTCTGTAAAAAGGAGGGTGGCATATTTAGCCAATAGGGTGAGAGAGGCCTGGAAGATGAAAAGAGGAATGGCGGATATTACCACGCCTATCCCAAAAGCAGATGCCAGCAGTATGGCCGAGGAAAAGTCCATCAGCGATTTGGTGAAAAGCAGGTCGGGTGAGCCGCCGGTCCCTTCCTGGATGGTGCCGATAATGGTCAATGACCCCACACAGAATAGTAAGAAAGCGGTCACAAGCCCTTCAGAAAATTTCTCACTGCCGATGCGGAAGCGATGTCTCAGATAATCGCTCATCCGTTCGGTACCTTTCTCGAGATTGAACCATTCACCCAGCAAGGAGCCAATAGCAAGACTGCCGACCACAATCAATATCTTCTCCATCTCGATGGCCATGGAAGCGCCAATGGCCAACGTAAACAAACCGATAGCCTGGAAATAGATGGTGGTGACACGTTCAGGCATCCGTTTTTTCAACAGCAGGCCGATCATGCCTCCCGCTGCTACCGCTACTGTATTTACAAGGGTTCCAATCATTTTTTAACCGATAAGTTGCAAAAGTATCATTTTTTTACGATCCTTCCCGCAGCCTGACATATTATTTTTCATTTTTGAGGGAAAGTCATACCTTTGCATTGTGTTGCGAAAAGATGTGACCGATAAATAACAAAGATGTATGTACAATTGGTTTGAGTGCAAGATAAGATATGACAAGATGCTGGAGACCGGCATGCAGAAGACAGTGACTGAACCCTACTTGGTGGACGCGTTGTCGTTTACCGAAGCAGAAGCACGGATTATTGAAGAGATTAAACCCTTTATCTCGGGTGAATTCTCCGTATCCGATATCAAACGGGTGAAATATACCGAATCGTTTTTTAATGAAACGGGTGACCGTTATTATAAGGTGAAACTCTATTTCATCACGTTAGATGAAAAAAGCGGTTCGGAAAAGAAAACAGCTGTCAATATGCTGGTACAGGCCTCGGTTTTGAAAGAAGCCGTGGAAATTGTAGAAGGGGAAATGAAGAAGACCATGATTGATTACGCCATTGCTTCGGTAACAGAGACGGCTATTATGGATGTGTTTCCTTACGGTGAAGAGAAAAATAAAAAGGAGGAATAGTGTCTATACAATCTCATATCGAAGTTTTGAGGGAAACCGTTCCGTCAGGGGTGACCTTGGTGGCGGTTTCTAAATTCCATCCTGTAGAGGTGGTCAGGGAGGCCTATGATGCCGGACTGCGGGTCTTCGGAGAGAGCAGGGTACAGGAGTTGGTTGTCAAAAAAAATCAACTGCCAGGAGATATAGAATGGCACTTTATAGGTAGCCTGCAACGGAACAAAGTGAAACAGATCGCTCCGTTCATCTCCCTCATCCATAGTCTCGATAACGAGCGGTTGATGTTGGAGATTGAAAAGCAGGCAGCGGCCAATAGCCGGATTATCTCCTGCCTGTTGCAGATACATATCGCCGAAGAGGATACCAAGGCCGGTTTCTCACCCGATGAATGCCGAAATTTCCTTCGGGAGGTAAACTGGAAAGCATGTCCTCACGTGCGGATTGCCGGAGTAATGGGAATGGCCACTTATACCGATGATGAAAGACAGGTGCGAAAAGAGTTCCACCAATTGAAATCACTGTTCGATGAATTTAAGACCGGGTATTTCCCGGATGATCCTGCCTTCAGGGAAATATCTATGGGGATGACGGGCGATTATCCGCTTGCCATCGAGGAAGGAAGCACCATGATACGGATAGGGACACTCATTTTTGGCGACCGTTAATCATCTGTTGTCAATGGTTGATTAAAATTTAATATAAGCCATTGATTTTATCGATAAAATACCTATTTTTGTTGATTATAAAATTTTTGAAAAACATCGTAAGTTCATGGTTAATTTAGAAACAACCTTTGCAGGGATACGGTTGAAAAATCCGTTGATAGCGGCGAGTAGCGGCCTTACCAACTCGATAAAGAAAATCAAAGAGCTGGAAAATGCCGGTATCGGAGCAATTGTATTGAAATCTCTCTTTGAAGAGCAGATTGAGAGTCATTCAGAAAAGCTTCTCCAAATCGCTGATTATCCCGAGGCAGCTGATTACATCAATACATATATTGAGATGAATCACATGGAGAAATACCTCGATCTGATTAGCTCGGCAAAAAAAGAGTGTGACGTGCCCATCATTGCCAGTATCAACTGTTATAAACTGAGCCGCTGGGTTGAATTTGCCAAAAATATTCAAGATGCGGGCGCCGATGCGATTGAATTGAACCTTTTTGTATTGAACGCGGGAGAGTTTGGAGAGACCTATCTCGAAGACTCTTATGTGAATATCGTAAAGGAATTGAGGAAGATCATCCGTATTCCCATTGTGGTGAAGATGGCGAAGAATATCAGTAACCTACCGGGATTGGTAAGGAAGTTGAAAGTGTTAGGAGCCGGAGGAGTAGTGCTTTTTAACCGCTTTTACCAACTTGATATCGATATCAAAAATCTGGAGATTATTTCCGGGTCGGTATTCAGTAATCCTTCCGATTTCGGTGACACATTGCGTTGGACAGCCATTGTGTCGGGGCGTGTGCCCGATTTTGACATAGCCTGCTCCTATGGAGTGCATTCCTGGGAAGATGCTGTCAAGGGAATTTTGGCCGGAGCCGGAGCTATTCAACTTTGTAGCATGCTTTATGAGCAGGGGCCCGATGCGATAGAAGACACTCTTATGTGCATGGAAGAGTGGATGATCCAGGGTAATTATGAGCGTATAGATGAATTCAAGGGGAAGTTGAACTATGCAAATATAAAGAGTCCGCTGCTCTACGAACGGGTGCAATTCATGAAATATTTCTCCAGTTATAAGTAAGATAGGAAGATGAACATCCAACAATTAGAATATATTATCGCGGTAGATAATTACCGCCACTTTTCCAAAGCTGCCGAGGCCTCTTTTGTAACCCAGCCCACATTGAGTATGATGATCCAGAAACTGGAGGAAGAACTGGGCGTGAAAATATTCGACAGGTCTCAACTGCCGGTACAGCCAACCGATATTGGTGGACGGATCATCACCCAGGCACGCATTGCCGTGGCCCAGGTAAATCAGATCAAGGAGATTATTCAGGAAGAAAGAGGTATTGTGAAAGGTGTCTTCCGGCTGGGAATTATTCCTACTGTATCACCTTATCTGCTCCCCAAGTTGATGCAGGTTCATCGCGAAAACCGGCATGATGTTCGTATTGTCATCTCTGAGTTGACTACTGGCCAGATACTGAAGGGGTTGTCTAATGATTCGTTGGATGGGGGTATTTTGGCCACACCCCTGAAAGAGCCTTCTATCAAGGAATATCCAATCTATTATGAACGATTTTTTGCTTATGTTTCTCCGTTAGAGAAGGCACTGTTCGTAAAAACGGTGTTGGATGAAAGCGATCTGAATTCTGTTCCACTCTGGCTGTTAGATGAAGTGCACTGTTTTAGAACACAGATACTCCATCTGTGTAACTTGAAGAAAAGACGCGGCGCCAATAACCCCATTTTCTCTTACGAAGCCGGCAGCATCGATACATTGATCAATATAGTGGATCAAAATGAAGGAATTACGGTTATTCCGGAGATGGCGATTGCCAATATGAGTGAGAAGCAGAAAAAAAATGTGCGTGCTTTCAAGAACTCCACGCCGGTGAGGGAGATCAGCTTGATTACGCGCCAGGAATTCTTGCGTGAACGCCTGATCGGTATCATTACCGATGAAGTGAAGAGTGCCGTTCCCAAATCATTCCAGGATATGGCAATGAAAAAGTATGTAGTGCCGTTGTAACCCTGTGAAAAAAGCAAGTTAAACAGCATATCCGGTGCCGAATTTTTCAGCAAGCCATAATCCAAAGAACCTGTCGTAGACAGAATAGGCATTATTCTCCCGGGTTATGAATTCTTTTTCTAATAACTGGCGTAGGGCGGACTGTACTGTGCTGGGAGATTTTAGTCCGTGTTTACGGACAAAAGAAGAAGATGTCATCTCCTTGGCCTTGCCTTCCTTGGCAATGGCATACATCACTTCTTTTTGTTTTTCGGGAAGTAGTGTGAGAATCTCCTCGAACATGGGAACAAACGAATTCACCGTGTTCCGGACACATTGTTCAATCATCCGCATGGTGCATTCTTCATCTTTTTCCATTATGGAATAGAGTCGGTGGAAGATGTTCTGGATATACCATGTGTGTCCTTCAAAAAGGTTGTAAACGCGTTCAATGAGTTCTTCATCGATTATTCTATCTCCATTTTTCATTTGCCGGGTAATGAACTTCCGGTATTCTTTTAATGGGATGGGACCGAGATGGATCAATGACACACTTTGATAAAACGGCCTTGACGGCGAGAAAAATATATTCCGCATCATGTGGTGCTGGCTGCCGGCGAAAATGAAAGTGGTGTTGTATGAGTCCCGTCTTTCCCATGCGCCGGGGTGATATGATCGCAGTGTTGCGATGGTTTAATATGGCGGTGAGCAGTTCACTAGATTCTGTTTCCCGATCACAAAAATAATAGGGAGACACATATCCTCCAATGATAAACGGATTTCGTTCTATAGGTCTCATGGTACAATATTTTTGCCAAAGATAATTATTTAAATTGAAATTATCAAGTTTTGAATTATTTAAAATCGAATAATTGCATTTTGAATAATCTGATTTCAGATAATTGGAAGGTACATCTAAAATTTTTCAGGCTTCTGCCGGAATCGCTCTAATTTAATCTTTTTATATTACTTTTGCATCAAATGTGTGCTTATTCCGGTTTTTGGAAAATCTCTTCATGACGGAAATCAGTTGACTTATTTTATGGATATAAAGAAAATCATCAATAAATATTACAAGGCAGGGACAAAACTGTATGATATTTATATGTCGCATGTGACAGATGTGACAAACAAGTCCCTTTTAATCGCGCAAAACCATCCTGAGTTGGCGGTGGATATCCGGTTTATCGAGGAGGCGGGAATGCTTCATGATGTCGGTATCTTCCTGACAAGAGCACCCCATATTGCCTGTGAAGGTAGTTATCCCTATATTTGCCATGGTTATCTGGGTCGTGAATTACTTACGGAAGAGGGTTATCCCAGGCATGGACTGGTGTGTGAAAGACATACGGGAACCGGATTGAGCCTGGAGACCATTATCAACCGGAAATTGCCGATTCCCCGCAGGGATATGCGTCCGCAGAGTTTAGAGGAGAAGATTATTTGTTTTGCCGATAAGTTCTTTTCAAAATCACAATTGGGAAAAGAAAAACCAATAAAAAAAGTCAGGCAAAGCCTTGCCAATCACGGACCACATCAGATAGAGGTGTTCGATGAGTGGTGCGAACTGTTTCTCTGAGACGAACTGTTCCTTCATCAATGCCCCATTTTTTTAATTCGTGATAATTGTTTGTTTTTTTAATTGCTCCTGTCTGCTTTTATTTTTGGCAAACTATTTGCAGTGGTATTTAGGAATTAGAAATAGGAACTAAAGACGTTGAGAGGGAGAAAAGGTGGAAGAGCGGTATCATCCTCACTCGATCTGTCATCAATCTATTAAATGACAAAATTCAAATAGTCTTTACTCCTTATTCTTTACTCCTTGTTCTTTTTATTCTATAGAAAAAAACGAAACAATAAATATGAGCAGTAACAATCAATCGTATAGGAATTCCGAAGAGTTCAACGAAAAAGAGTTTGATGGCCGGGAAGAGATTATAAACGATGAAACCGGAGACAAAATGGCAGACGAAACTGAAGTGCAACTGGAAGAGGCGGAGAATGATCTCCAGCAGAAATATGATGAACTGAATGATAGTTATCTTCGTCTGCACGCTGAATTCGATAACTTCCGGAAACGTACGTTAAAAGAGAAAGCCGACCTGATTAAAGGGGGAGGTGAGCGGGTTTTACTTGATATTGTCACACTTGTGGACGATTTTGAACGTGCATTGGAGTCATTGCATAAAACGGAAGACAGAGAGGCCATGTTGGAAGGAATGGATCTGATCTATTCGAAATTTATCGCTTTTCTGAAGCAACATGGAGTGAGTGAGATCGAAGCCATTGGACAGCCGTTCGATGCCGAGAGTTTTGAAGCGGTCACCACTATCCCTGCACCGGAAGCGTCGCAGAAAGGAGTGGTAGTGGATTGTATCCAAAAAGGATATCGGCTGAACGGTAAAATTATCCGATTTCCGAAAGTAATTGTAGGAGAATAAGATGGCAGCAAAAAGAGATTTTTATGAAATACTGGGGGTATCCAAAACTGCCACTGCCGACGAGATAAAAAAGGCTTACCGTAAGAAGGCGATCCAATTTCACCCTGATAAAAATCCGGGTGATAAGGGGGCCGAAGAGAAGTTTAAAGAGGCGGCAGAGGCGTATGAGGTGCTGAGCGATGAGCAGAAACGTGCCCGGTACGATCAGTTCGGCCACGCAGGCGTAGGAGGAGCTGCTTCAGGGGGGTTCGGTGGTGGAGGCATGTCGATGGAAGATATCTTCTCTCAATTCGGGGATATCTTTGGCGGCCATTTCGGTGGCTTCGGCGGCTTCGGCGGCTTTGGTTCCCAACGGGGGAGGAGAG
>JBAYRG010000168.1:0-6835 GCA_041676805.1 Proteiniphilum sp. | reverse complement strand
TGGTAGCGCATCAGCAGAGTTTACCGTGAACCCGATGTATTTGCAATTGCCTCTACACTACGCCTATAAAATAGATGTCACTCCCGGAACACGGGTAGTTCTTCATGCAGGTCCGTACGCTGCTTATGGTGTGGCTGGGAAAATGAAGTTAAAAGGTTCGGCGGGAGGTATATCCGGGGAAACCGACGGAACGAATGTGTTTGGAGATAACAAATTGTTGAAACCGTTTGATGCCGGCTTGGGCCTGGGCGTAGGTGCTGAATTCGGACAGATATCGCTCGACCTTGGCTGGGATATGGGACTGGTGAATATTTCCAATACCTCCAACGGAGATATCAAGAACCAGAATGCCTACCTCTCTGTAGGATATAAATTCTGACCGTAATAAAACATAATAGAAAATAAATTCAATATAGGGGCTGTCTCGATATTTTTCGAGATGGCTTTTTTATTTCTTATCTGTAAAAATGCTATTTCGAAACTGTGATGGCATCATATCAGTTTGTCATTTAAATGCGTCGAAAAACACGGAGGGGAGGACAATTAAAATAATCAATCGCGGGCAAAACAATTCGGTATGGTTTCCATTCTTTATTTGTGTATGCAGTGATAGACCATAAAGTTGAAGAGGTAAAGTAAAAGGTTTTCTTTTTTGTAGTTCTCTCTCTTTATCCATATATTTGTCATTCATATCGACAAAATGAGTTTGATGAAACCTGAGAACGATATAACGCCATATCTGAAACAAAAACTTTTCTGGTCTTTTGAGAAAGAATCATGTCGTAATTTATTGGATAATGATCTGATAAAATAGGTCATGATCTATTTGGATTTGGACGATATTGAGTTATTGTTCAAGATATATCCCGAAAAGCGGATCAAACAGGAGTAGCTTGATGAAATGGATGCCTCAGGAAGATTATTTGATCTCGGTGGATCTTTGTTTTGTCTTTTTATTTTTCGATATAAAAAAACCGTTACAATGTGTAAAATCAATGGAAATCAGATATTTCCGAAAAATAACGATAAACGATGAATAGGGTATTGGTCAAAAAAACGGGGCGTGTTATCGAATCTATACCGTCAATGGATTCTATCAAACCCTATATTCTTGTCGGGAGAAAGGCAAATCTTATGATAAAATATTTCCTTGTAATTATTCTCCTTTTCGGAACCGGATTTAGCTACTCACAGTCGCAGACGAGTTTGCAGCACTTTATCAATCATCCCGCGTTGAAACATGCTTCGGTGGGTGTGTCGGTTGTAGAGCTGGAAAGTGGAAAGAGTATCATGACGCATGATGTCGAAAAATCGCTTACTCCGGCATCGACACTCAAGCTACTCACGACTGCTACTGTGCTGGAGACGTTTGGGGATAACTACCGTTACAAGACCGAGGTGGCACTCGATGCCGATGATCCATCGCGTATCTTGGTTTTTGGTGCCGGTGATCCTACGCTGGGAAGTGATGCTTTCGGAGAAAACCGGAATGCTTTCTTTATTAATAGTGCCAATGCGATTGGGAAGGTGCTCCCCAAGGAGAAGGAATACACCATTTATGTAGTGGATAATTTGTTTGGTTATGACGGTATAGCACCCGGGTGGACATGGATTGATATGGGTAATTATTATGCTGCCGGTGCCTATGGTATCAGTATTTTTGATAATAGTTATCGCCTGTTCTTTAACACGACCGACAGAAATGGCTGTGCCCGAATCTTACGGACAGAACCGGAAATTAAGGGATTGACCATGCGTAGTTTACTCTCGTTGAATAATTCCGGGCAGGATAACGGTTATATCTACGGAGCGCCATTCTCTTACGATAGGGAGGTGAGAGGAAATATCCCTGCTGGAAGGACGGAATTCAGTATCAAAGGTGATATCCCCGATCCGGGATTGTTGTTGGGGCAAACGTTGGCGGATTATCTTTCCCATTCCGGTTTCAAAATAGCCAAAGTGAAAACGGCCCGTGATGATTATCTTTCGCGTGATTGTGAAACAGACCGGAGAGATGTGACTTATCATGCCGGAAAAGTGATCTTCACACAAGTATCGCGTCCTTTGAAAGATATCATTAGGGAAGTGAATGTGGAAAGCAATAATCATTATACGGAGCACCTGATCCGTACCCTTGGCCGCTATAGTAAAGATGATATATATACCGATCCGTTAGAAGCAGGTATTGAATATGTCGAAGAGTTTTGGAAAGCGAGAGGGATTTCAACCTCCTCACTGTTAATGTACGACGGCTGCGGGTTAGCACCTCAAGATGCTATAAGCGCGCAGCTTCTGACAGACCTGCTGGTATATATGTATAATAATAGCGAGTATTCATCAGTATTTTTCAATTCGCTGCCCAAGGCAGGGCAGGAGGGAACGGTACGTAGCTTCCTGCGTGACACCAAGTTGAATGGGAGAGTTTTTGTGAAGAGTGGTAGTATTGGAGGAGTACAATGTTTTGCCGGCTATCTTATCAATGGAAATAAAAAATATGCCTTTAGCGTGATGGTGAACAAGTTTAACAGTACCCGACCTCAGATTAGAGACGCCATTGAACGGTTCCTATTGTCCTTGGAGGGTAATTGATAATTAAAAACCTGTTTGATTACGTCGTAGATAACGATAAAAAACAACCCTAGCTATTCATAAACGATAGTTGGGGTATCTTGTAATAAAAAAACTCCTCTTTACCTTATAATACCGATTAGTTCAATTTCAAAAACCAGCGTTGTATAGGGTTTTATAGCTCCTCCATTTCCAACAGATCCATAGCCTAGTTTCCAGGGTATCCATATTTCCCATCTATCGCCCACCTGCATATACTGTAGTGCGGTGTAAAACCCTTCTATAAGTCCACCAGTTGAACTAGCTATGGGGTTGATATAAAAGGTGCTGGGAATATTGTTTCGGTTCTCTGTAGAATCGAAAATATATTTGTTGAAAATAATTTGATCCCGATTGTCCTTATAGGTGTCGGGGCTGGACCAATCATATTTGAACCATCCTGTATAAAGTACTTTTACCTTATCGGTAAAGTAAGGAATTTCCCCATCACCCGATTTGAGCTCCTTATACATGATATAGCCATTTGTGGATGGTGTGTTGATACGGGTGTATTCTGAATTGGCTGAAATTTTTGCGAACTGTGCTTCATTATCGATTTTCCATTGGTCGTCGAACGTCTCCGTCTTGTCACATGAGATAAAAAGGAGGAGCGCACAAAAACTGAGAATCAGTGATGTTTGTTTCTTCATTGTTGTGGTTTTTTTATGCTTTATAGTGATAGCTGTTTCAGCAAATTCTTCATATCGGTCTTTTCGGCGATAGTTTGTTGTAGGGAATCGATAGAAACTCTCTCTTGTTCCATCGTGTCGCGGTAACGGACAGTCACCGTGTTGTCTTCAAGTGTCTGATGGTCGATGGTGGCACAGAAAGGAGTACCGATAGCATCCTGACGGCGATAGCGCTTTCCAATGCTGTCCTTCTCGTCGTATTGGCAGGCAAAGCTGAATTTGAGATCATCCATGATCTTACGTGCTTCCTCAGCCAAGCCATCTTTCTTTACCAAAGGCAATATGGCAAGCTTGACAGGTGCGAGGGTAGGGGGAAGCTTCAGCAATACCCGGGTCTCGCCGCCTTCCAGCGTCTCTTCGTGGTAAGAGCCGGCGATGATCGAAAGGAACATCCTGTCTACCCCGATGGAGGTTTCCACTACGTAGGGTATGTATGATTTACCCAGCTCCGGGTCGAAATATTGTAACTTTTTTCCGGAATATTTTTCGTGTTGGCTCAGGTCGAAATCGGTGCGGGAGTGAATGCCTTCCACCTCCTTAAAACCGAATGGCATCTCAAACTCTACATCGGTGGCGGCATTGGCATAGTGTGCCAGCTTGTCGTGGTCGTGGAACCGGTATTTATCCGCGCCAAATCCGAGCGCCTGGTGCCATTTCATCCGGAATTTCTTCCAGTGCTCGAACCATTTCAACTCTTCACCGGGAGCCACGAAGAACTGCATCTCCATCTGTTCGAATTCACGCATACGGAAGATAAACTGACGGGCTACGATCTCGTTGCGGAATGCTTTCCCTATCTGGGCAATACCAAACGGAACCTTCATTCGTCCGGTTTTTTGCACATTCAGGAAATTCACAAAAATACCCTGTGCCGTTTCGGGGCGGAGGTAGACCTTCATCGCTCCGTCGGCAGTTGAACCCATCTCAGTAGAGAACATCAGGTTGAACTGGCGTACTTCCGTCCAATTCCGTGTGCCGCTTATTGGACAGACAATCTCGCAATCGATAATGATCTGACGAAGTTCTTCCAGATTATTATCGTTTAGTGCCTGGACAAAACGGGCGTGAATCTCATCCCGTTTCTGCCGGTTTTCCAGCACACGGGGATTGGTCTCACGGAACATCGCTTCGTCGAACTGGTCGCCGAACCGTTTTGCCGCTTTCTGTACTTCTTTGTTTATTTTTTCATCGAATTTGGCCAAGTGATCTTCAATCAACACATCGGCACGATACCGTTTTTTACTCTCTTTATTATCGATAAGCGGATCGTTGAAAGCATCCACATGCCCTGATGCTTTCCAAATGGTGGGATGCATAAAGATGGCAGAGTCAATTCCTACCACATTCTCATGCAACAGTACCATGCTGTCCCACCAGTATTTCTTGAGGTTGTTCTTGAGCTCAACACCCATCTGGCCGTAATCATATACGGCGCTCAATCCATCATAAATCTCACTCGATTGAAATACGTATCCGTACTCTTTACAATGCGATACCAGTTTCTTAAAAACGTCGTCCTGTGCCATAAATTTCCTCTCCGGGTATTCCTCCTGTAGTACATCAGGCTTCACCCGCCTTACATTTTATCGGTTTTTATATCTTAATTTTCAACCTGCAAAGTAAGCTTTTTTTTTCCAGATTTTAGCTATGATTCTTCTTAAAGATAAATAATGATGAGTATCAGAACAGATGCTACGAAGAAAAATAGTACCTTTGTTATTCTAAAATTAGAAGTTGGAAGTTAGAAGTCGAAAATCATCCTTTATTCTTCACTTTTCACTTTTAGTTTTTCGTTTAGTTCTAAACAATCTTCAAAATTAGCGGGAATATATGGCAGGAGGGATGAAAACATTGGCAAAGGAAACACTCTTCTATGGAATGGGAAGTGTCCTGCCCAAACTCCTTAGCTGGTTTTTATCACTCTATTGGGCGTTTGCATTGCCGAAGATTTCCGATATCGGGGTGTTGGCCAATTTCTACGCTTGGGTAGCGCTTTTGCAGGTGATACTTACCTATGGCATGGAGACCGGTTTCTTTCGCTATGCCAATAAGGAGAAGGATCCCGAAAGAGTTTTCTCTACCACCTTTATCGCTATCGCTTTTACAACACTGCTCTTTTTCGTGGCGGCACTCTTATGGTTAAAACCGGCTGCTTTTGCATTGGGCGGTGTTGCCATGAAACCACATTACTTGTTGATGCTGGTCATTATCCTCTGTTTCGATGTGTTGGGTACAGTTCCATTTGCAAACCTACGTTTTAAAAAACGTCCCATCCGATTTGCTGCGATCAAAATCGCCAATGTGGTGTTGACTATTCTTTTCAACCTCTTTTTCTTTTTGGTCTGCCCTTGGCTGCAAACTCATTTTCCTGACTCATTTTCCTGGTTCGATATCAACCATGGAGTAGATTATGTGCTGATCTCCAATCTTGTGGCATCACTCATCCAATTTCTGATGGTGTCGCCGGAATTGAAAGTCAGGTTTACATTCAACCCTGTTTTATTGCGCCAGATGCTGCGCTATTCATTTCCTATTCTTATCCTGGGCATAGCGGGTATCCTGAACCAGACAGTGGCCCAAATCCTCTTCCCTTGGATCTATCCCGATAAGGCTACCGCATATACGGAATTGGGCATATTTACACAAAACCTCAAGATTGCCGTGATCATGGTGATGTTTACCCAAGCTTTCCGCTATGCTTTTGAACCTTTTCTCTTTGCGAAGAACAAGGGGGCTTCCGATGATCGTCAGTCGTTCAGCGACGCCACTAAGTATTTTATTATTTTTGGATTACTGATCTTCTTAGTGACGACCGGTTATATCGATATAATCAAGAAATTGATTCCCGAAGGTTATTATGAGGGATTAAAAATAGTGCCTATTGTCCTCTTAGGCGATCTGTTCTTCGGAATTTATTTCAATCTTTCGTTGTGGTACAAGCTTACCGACCAGACCCGCTGGGGGGCATATATGTCTATCATTGGCCTTGTGATTACCATAACGATCAACATCCTTTTTGTTCCACAGTTTGGTTATATGGCTTGCGCATGGGCTTTGTTCATGGCCAGCCTGGTTATGATGCTGCTCTCCTATTTCTTGGGACAAAAGAACTACCCTATTCCCTATAATCTCAAATCGGCCGGTTTTTTCTTTCTGCTGTCAATGCTCCTCTTTGTAGGTATAACGCTGATATATAATAATATAAATAGTTTATGGCTCCGGTTGCTGGTCAATACACTATTGATTGCAGTCTATATTTTCGTGGTTGTTAAAAAAGAGTTGCCCCTGAGGAATTTGCCGGTGATTGGGAAGTGGTTTAAATGATTTGCTGATGTGATGATTTGCTGATGTGATGATTTACGGAATGAAAATATGATGATAATATTTACGATAATTAGAAGTTAAAAAGTTTATAACTAAATATTTATAATTAAAATAAGAGTCTGTCTGAAAATGAATGAAAGACAGTTAAGTGCAAAAAGTAATTTATGAAGAAGTTAGGTTTGGTGGTCGCAATATTTTTTGCGGTATTGACAGTG
>JBAYRG010000167.1:0-6940 GCA_041676805.1 Proteiniphilum sp. | reverse complement strand
GTGACTGTCGGCAAGTTGAGCCGACAAATGAAAAAAGATTATACACTGGTGTTGAAAGGACATATTGCCCTTGCTACCGCCATCTTCCCCGAAGGAACACGCGGATCGCAGCTCGATATACTTGCCAGAAAAGATTTGTGGGAGAATGAACTTACCTATTGGCATGGAACCGGCCATGGCATCGGACACTTCCTCAATGTACACGAAGGGCCTCAAAGCATTCGTATGGAAGAAAATCCGACCCAGCTCAAACCGGGAATGGTCACTTCCAATGAACCGGGGGTTTATCGTGCCAATCAATATGGTATCCGTATCGAGAACCTGATTGTCACACAAGAGTATAAGAAGACCAAAGAATTTGGCACCTTCTATAATTTTGAGACCATCACGCTTTGCCCTATCGATACCAGGCCGATCGTCAAAAAGCTGCTCACCAAACAGGAAATCAAATGGCTCAATAACTACCACAAGATGGTATTCAGGAAGCTCAAAAAGTATCTAAACAAAGAAGAGACAGCTTGGTTGAAACGTAAAACGAAAGCGATATAAGAATTTGCCAATGTCTCAATGTGCCAATGTGCCAATTAAACAACCGTTCATTAGACAATTATTGATCACATTGGCATATTAGTCACATTAGTCTCATTAGCAAATTAGTCACATTAATAAACATGCCCCTCATAAAATCTGTTCGCGGTTTCACACCCGAAATCGGTGAAAACACCTATATGGCTGAAAATGCCACCATCATTGGAGACGTGGTTATCGGCCGTGATTGTAGTATCTGGTTCAACACCGTGTTGCGTGGCGATGTGAATTCCATCCGCATCGGTGACCGGGTGAATGTGCAGGATGGCACAGTCATCCACACTTTATATCAGAAGTCGGTATCAATCATCGGAAACGATGTGTCGATCGGACACAATGCGGTTATCCATGGCGCTGAGGTGAAAGACGGCGCGCTCATCGGGATGGGAGCTATCGTACTCGACCATGCCGTGGTGGGTGAAGGTGCCATCATCGCCGCCGGATCTGTAGTGCTCAGCGGCACGCAGGTAGAGCCCGGCAGCATCTATGCCGGCGTGCCCGCCAAATTTGTGAAGAAAGTCGACCCGGAACAATCCAAAGAGATCAACCAGAAAATAGCAAGGAATTACCTGATGTATTCCGGATGGTTCAAAGAGGAGTGAAAACTCCTGCACATAATAACCACACTACGCTCTTTTATAATTTGGGCGATTGGTTTGCCAGTCAGACAATTCAATCGCCTTTTCTTATCTCAGATCCACGAATTTAACAGCTTTCCGGCTGGTCTCGGGATATTTTAGCTTGGCGATATACTCGGGGGATGCAAACTGGATAGCGGGCGCTACCCGTACACGGGAGCGGAATAGGTCTTTCAACTCTTTCTCAAACTTTCCCGAAGGGTGGTCGCAACCCACGCGCACCACGATCTCGTCGGTGCCCAAATCATTGGTATAGACATCAATGATATAATCTTTTATCTGGGGTATATTGTCGAGCAGGTCATAAAGTGCCGGCGGGTAGAGCGAGGTGCCTTTGAATTTGATAAGTTGTCCTTTTCGACCTACGAGAGGAGTTAGCCGGACAGTGCTTCTTCCACATGCGCAAGGTGAACTATAATAAGAGCAGATATCTCCCGTCCGGAATCGCAACAGCGGCATTCCCGTGACCCCCAGCGTGGTAATGGTCACCTCTCCCGGTTCACCTTCCGCCACCGGATTTCCATTATCATCCAAAAACTCGGTGATAATCAGCTCAGGCTGCAGATGTCCACCATGCTGCTGTTCACACTCGGTAAACGATGCCTGCATCTCGGTCGATGCGTAAGTGCTCAAAAGAAGGGGTTTATGCCATTTCTCATGGATCCGTCGCCCCAACGTATTCAGCGTGAAATCGGGATTGCGGAGATTCTCGCCGATACAGATCGCTTTCTTTATCGAACTCGCATTGTAATCGATGCCATTGTTTTCCGCATATTCAATCAATTTGAGCAAAAAGGAAGGTACCACCATACAAAATGTGGGCTTCACGGTACGGATGCTATCCCATTGCAGTTGGGGAATCCCGTTGCCTACCCGTACAATCCCTGTGCCGAGCATACGTGCTCCCATATAGTATGCCAATCCGGCCATAAACCGTCGGTCGAGCGTGGTCATCAGCTGCATCACATCGTCCGGCGAACAACCGGCAGTGGAAAATGAGAGATACTCATTGTAGGCCAGCCGGTCGAGATCGTTATTGGTTAGCGCAAACAGCACCGGTTCCCCCAGCGTGCCGGATGTGGTAACGTAGTCAATGATCTCCGAGCGATCCACACAGATAAAATCCTGGTTATATTTTTGCAGGTCGACCTTATCGGTAGTAGGCAATTGGCGTAAATCTTCCAGCGATTGAATTTTCCGGGAATCGACCTTATTTTCGGCAAACATCCTTTGATAGAAAGGTGAGCGTGCTGTCAGATATTTGATATTTTCTACCAGCAACTTCTCCTGGAATCTCTTGATCGTCTCTGCCGATTCAAACTGGATATGAGCGTGATGTTTCATTTCGCACCTATTTTTCTGATCTTTTTCTCAATATTTTCCTTGTCTCCTGACCGTGGGATCTCTTTTGTCAATGCCGCTTGCCAGTAATTGAGCGCTTCGGCGGGTTTATCCTGTGAAAAGTAGTAATCTCCTAACAGTTCATAGGTATAAAAATAGTCAGCATTGGTCCGCAGGAATGTCTCTAACAGCTGTGAGTCCACGGTTTCCTTCTTTTTAATGGCATGTCCGATTTCACCCTTTAACCGACGATAATCTTTTACCCGGGTGTAAGTGCCGGAAATAAGCCCGCCATCAGGCTCGATCGTCAAATCTGCATCCACGCTGGAAGCGGTTATTTTCATACTATCCATTTCAGCAAAAATCTCACCCAGGTCATACATCACAAACTCACCCAATTGCCAGGGTGAGGTGCCAATCCACATTTTCAGCTGTTGCGGTTTAAAAACCACTGAGTGATGGGCTATAAACTGGTTGAGCGACTTTTCATTGGTCAGTCCGATCAGTTTATCATTCAAACCCAACGTATCGCGCAAGATTCCAACGGCAGTCTGAGGATCGACTTTTCCTGTTTTATCAAGTAATTCGTTCATCCGGCGTAAACGGTAGTCACTGTCCGTTGTACGGATATTTTGCTCATTTTTCCGGTCGTTCCTGAAAACTTCTGACTGATAGTGGTTTGTACATATAATCCGTTCGGACGATGATTGATAGAGTCCTATTTTATCGGGCGATTTCTCGATAATCACCGCTTTTCCGTCTCTTGCCGAACCAATCAACAGGCTTTCGGCCACAAATGTTTTGTGTGCTTCGGCTATCTTATAGGCTTCGTCAATGGTGGCGGCATACTGTAAAATAATACGTGCCAGAAGCGAGATGGGCGTTGCCGAACCGGTGGGAACAGAGGCTTGCGAGGCATTAATGGTAACGGTCAATCCTGCTTCGTTCATGCCTGAAAGTACCCCCGTCATGCCAATCCAGCAGACAGAGGCAAATTTATATCCTTTGTCAGGATTATAAAAGGCTACCACTTTATTTTTGGCAAAATCATCACCCACAAAAAAATCAAAATTCCGCCCGATAATCAATGTTGAGTCGGCACTCTCCTCTCCCCACACACCAAACGAGCTGCATCCCACCAGCATATATGCCTGCATCATATGGCCGATATCGTGGGCGGCATGGTAATTGAGTTGACGTTCATAAGGCGTGCCAATAGCATCGAACTCATCTGTACATGAGAGCGAAATACCATAAATTTCTTCCCTGTTCTCTTCCGGCACCTGTTTGCCCAAATTCCGGTTAAAGATAACCAGGAAATAACGTAGAAATTTCAGGTATTTCTCCGAAGGGATGATTTTTTTGATTTCATCCACAAACACTTTTTCCTGATAATAAAGCAGCTCTTCGGAAAGACGCCCAATGGCGACCCCTCTCTCAAAAGGAGAACCCTCCACATACAATTCCCAAAGCCCCTGTTTGTTTAGAATAAGGGTGTTATCACCATACGAACGGAGACTATCGGTGATGGACAACGGAAGCTCAGACAGATCGGAGATACTCAGGTCGGGCTGTTTCATATCGGCAGATGAATAGAGGATATAGGAACCTGCCAGAAGGATTATCAACAAAGTCAAAAACCCTACAGCCAACCATTTCACTATTTTTATCACTATCTTCATCTCAACCGTTTCCTATTTTCTTTGCCAGGTATTCTTCGCCCAGCAACTCACTGCAACTGATCAGGGAGGTGAGCGTCACCCCGAGTACGCCATGCATATTCACATTCTGGCCGGCAAACAGAAGATTTTTCACCTTGCTCCGTATCGGAATAAGGGTTGAAAGGGGATTCTGATAATTCTTCATGATGCCGTATGCCGATCCTTCCGGTGTGCCGGTATAATCGCGGTAAGACAGCGGAGTGGTAGTCACTATCTGCTCCGTATTCTCCAGGATAGCGGGATCAAACTGCCTGACAAACCGGAAAATCTCTTCGGTTTTCCGTTCCTTGAACTGACGGTAATCATCGCCACGCCGCTCGTAAAGCGTATCTTTCCACGGCTCCACCTCCTTATATAGCATCGGCGTCAGCAACTCCACCACACTGGTATACCGGATATCCTCTTCATTGGGCCGCATCGACGTCAATACACCAATCACTCCTTTATCATCCGGAAACGATGTCCTGTGCCACGCATCCTGTCCGTCAGCATAAAAATAGATATTGTGATTGATATACGGATCACTATTTTTCTTCTTGATCAGGTAGACTGTAAAAAAACCGTAAGAGTTGGGCAATGACCTCAATCTCGACAGATAGGCCTTGCGGATGTTGGTGGTCCTGTCGGTGATCTCGAGTGTTTTCATCGGATGCATCGTAGAGATCACATGCTTTGCCTTTATCAGTTCTTCGTTATTCACCTCTACCCCACTCACCCTGTTTTGATCACAGCGGATGGCTGTGGCCTGCGCCCGGGTGATCACTTTTCCACCGTTGCCTTCAATTTTACGTATAAGGGCATCTGTCAGTTGCATGCTACTCCCCAGAAAACGATAGGAGCCATGCAGATAAGACGATGTAGTCATCGCATGGATATAAAAGGTGGAGACCGCTTTGTCGCCCCCGTAAAGCATGGCAGGATTTGAGAGCAGATGCCGGAGGCGTTCGTTTTGGGTGATCCCGGCAATGGTTTTCCAGGCAGAGAGAGAAAATATATCCAGATTTGAAGTTGAGATCTTACCCTTTCTGAATCCTTCCACAGTCACGGCATCTGCAATATCGGAGATTATTTTTATATAACGCTGCAGGTTTTCCCTTTCGTCGGGAAAATCTTTGGCAAGCACCTCTATAAAACGCTCTTCCCCCATCGCATAGGAATAGGATTTATCGGGATAGACAATCCGGTCGAAACAATCTTCATTCAACCGGATAAGTTTCATCTCATCCATGATATCCAGATAAGAGAAGCAACGGTGCAGGATCTCGCCTTCATCCATACTGCCAATGTAATGTACGCCGGTATCGAGTGTGCGCCCGAAGCGTTTGAATCCTTGAAAACAGCCACCCGGTATGCCATTTTTCTCAAGCACACACACCGAATAGCCCTCTTTGGATAGCACTGCACCACAGAGCAATCCTCCCAATCCGCTACCGATAATGACAATATCATACTTTTGCATACAACGTTATCCCTCTTTTTTTCTAAATATAAAAATCTGGTTGGATGTCAGCTTGTCATTCGACTGCTGCTCCAAGTCCAGGCCATGCTTGCGGGCAAACAATTCGAACTGTTTTGCCGTTGGGAATTGCAACTGCTGTTCCGTTTTGTTGAATTTGAAGAAACGGGTAGAGAGCATCTCTGTGAACCGGGTTATTTTATGCGCTCGATCCTGGTCGGCATCACTGTCGCGCACAATAATCATACCGTTGTCGTTCATCTTTTCCACACATCTCCCCAACAGGATTTCCTGCGACTGCCAATCCAAATAATGCAACATATCGCTTACCACAAATACATCGGCAGCCGGATAATCATATTGCAATGCATCGCTGCAATCAAACCGGATTTGCGGTGTTTTTGAGAAATTATGATGGGCAATCGCAATTTTATCCTTATCATAATCAATCCCTAAGACAGTACGCGCAGCCGAAGTGGTGGACAACATATAAGCCAGCATGCCATAGCCGCAACCTACATCCACTACCGAGGCATTGCGGGGGATAATACGTTCGAAATAGGCATAATATTTTTCCATGGCTGATTTCACCCGCACGTACCACTCTTCCACCGGTCCTTTATAGAGATAGTTCTGCACAAGTTTATGCCTGAAATAGAGGTTATCGGGCCGGTCGTAACACTCCTGTAACCGATGACACTCTTCACTTATGATCTTTTTCACCGCTTTGGCGGCATTATGCGCCGAGCCATATTCCGACAGTCTTTCGGCGGGAATTCTCGGTAAGATGGTCGCTCCGTAAGTACCCGGCTTAATATAAAACATCTGCCGCTTATTGAGTATCTGTCCCGTACCGTAAATCACCATCGGGACCAGGTCTAACTGGAGGCTTTCGGCCAGCATAAAAGCTCCTTTGTGAAACCGTCTGATCTCTCCGTCCGCCGACCGGGTACCTTCGGGAAACACCACCACCGAATAGCCGTCAGCCACCTTCTCCCGAACTGTTTCACTCATATTTTCAAACCCCTCCTGCGTAGGGATAAATCCGGCATAACGCACCACATGTCCGAAAACAGGAGAATTCCACACCCACCGGTTGGTTACCATCACAATCTTCGGCGAAAGCGAAAGCATGATCAGGATGTCAATCATCGATTGATGGTTAGCCACAATCACAGCCTGCTTTTTCAAATCTT
>JBAYRG010000166.1:0-6958 GCA_041676805.1 Proteiniphilum sp. | reverse complement strand
CTGGACAACGTACCCGGTGCAAGGGACAAGGCCAATCGTGGTGAACTTGCTTTCGGAACGGTGGACACGTGGCTGGTGTGGCAACTCACCCGCGGCGAACAACATATCACGGATGTGTCGAACGCTTCGCGAACCATGCTCTTCAATATCCACACTATGAATTGGGATAATGACTTGCTAAAACTTTTCGATATACCTGTAAATATGCTCCCCGAAGTGCGCGATTCCAGCAATGTATACGGACATACCAAAACTACCATTTTTGCATCGAAAGTACCTATCGCGGGCATCGCGGGCGACCAGCAAGCCGCCCTTTTCGGACAACTGTGCACCGAGCCGGGCATGGTGAAAAACACTTACGGTACAGGCTGTTTCATCTTGATGAATACCGGAAATCGGCCGGTGATCTCCAAAAATAATTTGATCTCGACGGTGGCGTGGAAGATCGGTAACGAAACCACTTATGCCCTCGAAGGCAGCATTTTCATCGGTGGCGCCATTGTGCAATGGCTACGCGACGGATTGAAAATTATCAAATCGTCGGCCGAAATAGAGGCGTTGGCAGGCGAAGTACCTGATAGCGGCGACGTCTATTTCGTTCCCGCACTCACTGGTTTAGGGGCACCCTATTGGGACCAGTATGCCCGTGGAACCATAGTGGGTATCTCGCGTGGAACCACCGGCGCGCACATTGCCCGCGCCGCATTGGAAGGTATCGCATTCCTCACCGGTGACGTCATCAATGCAATGGCACTGGATGCTGAAACCGGATTGAAAGAACTTCGGGTCGACGGCGGAGCATCGCGCAACAATTTGCTGATGCAATTCCAAGCCGATGTCTTGTCTAAAAAAGTCATTCGTCCGAAAGTTACCGAAACCACCGCACTGGGAGCTGCATACTTGGCGGGATTGGCAGTGGGATTCTGGAAAAATATTGATGAATTAAAACAACAGTGGAGTATTGAGCGTGTTTTTGAACCCGAAAAAGCCGACATGCAAATCGAAAAAAAGAAATGGCAACAAGCTATCTATAAAGCACAAGCGTGGATACGATAAACAAACACAATAAACTATGTCTCAAGATCTATTATTCGAATTTATAGGAACAGCCGTTCTTATTCTATTGGGCGACGGTGTGGTGGCCAATGTGATACTGAAAGGAACCAAAGGCCACGGCAGCGGATGGGCAGTTATCTCTATTGCGTGGGGACTTGCAGTTTTCGTGGGAGCATTCATCTCCGGACCCTACTCCGGCGCGCACCTCAATCCCGCGCTGACCGTGGGACTGGCACTGGCGGGACAGTTTTCGGGAAATATTGTTGGATACATCGTTGCCCAAATTCTGGGGGGAATGGTAGGCGCAATGCTCGTATATCTCTTCTACAAACCCCATTTCGATGCGGAAGAAAACCAGGATATCAAACTGGGTGTTTTCTGCACCATTCCCGCCATCCGAAACTATTTCTACAATTTCTTGAGCGAGCTAATCGGCACGTTCCTGCTGGTTTTCGGTGTCTTGTTTGCAGTGAAGGAGGGAACGGGATTCGACGGGCCGTTTCCGGTGAGTTTGCTCATCATTGCCATCGGTATGAGTCTGGGCGGTACAACGGGATATGCCATCAATCCAGCCCGGGATTTGGGACCGCGCATCGCACACTTCATCCTTCCTATAAAAGGGAAACGCAACAGCGACTGGGCCTATTCGTGGATCCCGGTGGTAGGGCCGATTGTGGGCGGAGTGCTTGCGGCAGGATTTTATTTCGTGGTAGTTTGATTGCCTTACGACAACCTTTTTCACAAGGAAAACAATAGGGAAGGAATATTTGCGCCAACAAGTATAAAAATAACAACAATTCAGGGAGAAATATAACCTGTTTTGCCGAATCCTTAATGGTTAAATTTTGATGATATCGAATTAATCACTATCTTTGCACCCGCAAATGCAAAAAAATCAATTTTAAAAGAAACTACTAAATGGCAACAAAACTTCGTTTACAAAGAAGAGGACGCAAAAATTATCCCTTCTATCAGATTATTGTTGCAGATAGCAGAGCGCCACGAGATGGAAAGTACATTGAGAGGATAGGTTCATATAATCCGAACACTCATCCTGCTACGATCACTTTAGATTTCGAGAGAGCTTTGTATTGGCTGCAGACAGGTGCACAACCCACCGACACGGTTCGTAATATATTGTCGGAAGAGGGTGTATTATTGAAGAAACATCTTTTGGGGGGTGTGAGAAAGGGCGCTTTTGATGAAGCAGAAGCTGAAAAAAGATTCGATGCTTGGAAAAATTCAAAATTATTGGTCAACCAAAAGCTGAAAAGCAAAGATGATGAGCAAAAGAGAGCGGAAGAAAAAGCTCGTCTGGAGACCGAAAAAGATATTAATAAGAGCAGAGCAGAAGCTTTGGCTAAGAAGAAAGCCGAAGAGGAGGCTGCCAATGCTCCTGCTCCGGTAGAGGAGGAGGTAACCCCTACTGTTGAAGTTGTCGAACCGGTTATTGAAACAGTTGTTGAAGAGACAGTTGAAACCGTAGTTGAGGAGCTAGTTGAAGAGACAGTTGAAGTGAAAGTTGAGGAGCCAGTTGAGGTGAAAGTTGAAGAGCCAGTTGAGGTGAAAGTTGAAGAGACACCTGCCGAAGTGGTAGCTCCAGTTGAAGTTGTAGAATCTCCTGTGCAGGAAGAGGTTTCCACAACCGAAGAGACTCCTGCTACTGAGACCGCTGAAGAGAAAGTAGAAGAATAAGATTAAATAAAGAACATACATTAACAAAAAGGCCCGGTGCTTATGCATCGGGTTTTTTTATGGTGCGCCGTGCATGATTACAAACTTGGTGGTGCGAGTCCACTCGGAAGTAGGGAAGAATGCAGAAAATATCAACGCAGAGTGATAACTGCCCGTTGAAGGACAATTCCACAGTCTGCGAGCTGGTTTATGACCGGAAGGAGATCCTTCCCTACATGATAGGGAATGTCATCCCAAAAAATGGGAAAAATCTATCTTTTGTAGACTTGTCCCAAGAGGTGGAGTTGGAGGGAGTCGAACCCTCGTCCAAACGAGGAAGCAATCTGCTTTCTACATGCTTAGCTTCATTTTGGTTGTCGGGAGGGAGCGCGACTGAAGCCACCATACTCCATCCTTATCTTCTTAATTTTGGAAAGGTGCCGAAGCCTCACCTATCCTATCTCCGATTTACCTGCACCACCTGATCGGAATGCTTCGAAGCCACAGCTTCCGGGTGATGTCTTGTTCTGCCATCTGATGGCGGAATTAAGCGATTGATCTACTATACTTCGATCACGCAGCAAGAGCGTAATTGTTATTGCCAGTTAATGGTTTGACGTTTGAGATTAAAGTGCAAACCGACAACGCACTGCATGCTTACAAACCTCTTCTACCCGCTGTCAAAACCGGTCAACCCCATATTGTAAAGAACTATCTGATAACCAGCAGAAAGAAATATCATCCAGCATATAAGTAACACGACAGTAATGAAATATGCCTTAATAACAATAATTTCTTGTTTCACCGATACAAAGATAGTTATTTTCAATAAAACAAAAAAATGATGTCAAGGTTGTTAATACAAAATTATATTCAATTCTTGCACATCCCCAATTCCGTTATACAGACACTGGTCCGGTGCATGATTCAAGGTAGCCTGTCAAAATCTATTTTCGGCGGTTGATTAGCAGCCGTACGCTGGAATCTGGAATGAAATTCGGTAGAGTCATGAAAGAAACCACAATTCTTCAGGAAAAATCGATTTGAATAAGAATCATATCCACCCTGATAATCGATACGGGCACCCGCCTTCGCTGTAGCGTCATAAGAAAAGGAAGCCTCAGCTCCCGGAATCCATTCACCCGATTTAGTGCGAAACCACTGATTCCCGAAAAAAACCATCCGCGTAAGATATCCCTGTTCGGGACTGAAATTCTCCAGAAATGAATGTGCACGTTTATAGTAAGTATTGGTTTTCGGGCGAAGGAATGAAGCGATAAGCCGCCATTGGCCCTCTTCAGAAGCATAAAACCAAGAGGTATAGATCGTATTCCCTTTACTGTCAGGAGTTACACGGGTAAGGAAACAATAACTATTCGCTACTTTCCATGGGTAACGTAAGAAACTCTGACCTCCAGACCCTTCATTACCAAATTCTCCCGTATATACATCCTCTCCTTTCCTCAACATCACGATTTTCATACTATCGGGAATTAGTTTTGGATCTTGCGTTTCAAACGGACTCCAGACTGAAAAAAGGACTCTTCGTTCGTTTTCAGAGTTGCACTGCATCCCGAAATAACCTTCTCCAAAACCGTTTGCCATATAATAACTTCCTATCACATCATTATGCAAAGGCACGGTTACTTCGTTGTAAAACCATTCAATGGTGTCCTCTGGCATGGTATAAGAAAGATGTACCGATGGACCACGACGCCCCCAATAGTCGGAAAAATCATCTACAAAAACTATTTTCTCATCATCACCCTCGATAGTCAACGACTTGATTTCGCCAAAATCACTTCCCGTTTTCGATACACCTTGCAATGTGATTGTGGCGTAGCCCGCTTCAATAATATGGAAAGGCTTCAATTTCACATTAAACTCTCCAGCATTCAATTTGATATTTCGGATCTGTCTCAACTTGACTCCCTGAGATCCTATACCTACTTTTATCCGCGATTTTCCCTCATCAAGAACACCATTTACTGTGACCCATATCGTCTGTGGTTTAGAAAAGTAGACGTATGTTTTTATCTCACTCTTTGGATCGGTCCATTTTTCCAGGCCATTGTGGCTAATTTTTGCTCCGTCGCGAGAAGTAGTGACATATGCATTACCACTCATCCGTACCTCTTTTTTACTGACACTTTGAGCCGATAATTGAGATACAAATAGCAGAATGCAAAGTAAAAAGGGCAGTTTAGTATTCATTTTATATTTAACTTGAAGTTTAAGTGTATAAAAAGTAGAGTTCTGAGGAAAATTAGTAACAAAAACAGACCAAAACTCTCACAAAAGTACATTAATTGCTTTTACAAACCCACGAAATAACCTATTTTTGTACTCCGATCAAAAGAATTCAACACAACATGAACAAAATCGTTTCTAAAGAGCAGTTATCCGACAAAGTGATAAAATTTGAGGTGGAAGCCCCACTTATTGCCAAAAGCCGTAAAGCCGGCCATTTCGTGATCGTGCGCGTGGGAAAAAAAGGGGAACGGATACCTTATACCATTGCCGATGCTGATACAAAAAACGGGACTATCACCCTGGTCATTCAAAAGGTAGGAAAATCATCACAAAAAGTATGCGCACTTAATGTCGGAGATTATATCACCGACATGGTAGGCCCGTTAGGTAAAGCTACTCACATAGAAAATTTCGGGACGGTTGTATGTGCCGGAGGAGGTGTGGGTATCGCGCCCATGCTGCCCATTATGAAAGCCATGAAAGAAGCGGGAAATAGGGTAATTTCGGTCCTTGCAGCCCGCACAAAAGAACTGATCATCCTCGAAGAACAGGTGCGAGAGTATTCGGATGAAGTAATGATCATGACCGACGACGGTTCCTTCGGAGAGAAAGGATTGATCACTACCGGTGTGGAAAAAGTGATCCAACGTGAGAAAGTCGATCTGTGCGTAACCATCGGTCCGGCTATCATGATGAAGTTTGTAGCGGAGTTGACCAAAAAATATGACGTACCCACAGTAGCATCACTGAATACTATTATGGTAGACGGCACCGGAATGTGTGGGGCATGCCGTGTTACAGTTGGTGGACAAACCCGGTTTGTCTGTGTCGACGGGCCTGAATTCGATGCTCACCAAGTAGATTTCGACGAGATGCTGATGCGGTTAAAAGCGTATGATAGGTGAGAAGGTAGAAAGTGGAGAAGTTAAGAAATTTTGAATCTTGAATTTTGATTAACAAAACATATGAGTGAATATCTGAAAGCGGAACGGGCACAGGAGTGGCGCGAGGCACTACGTAAGTCGATAAAGACCAAAGAACGGGTTGCGATTCCAAGAGTAAAAATGCCTGAAGTAGATCCTGTGGTGCGTAGCCGCACCTATGACGAAGTAAACCTCGGGTTGACCCGGGAGTTGGCTACAAACGAGGCACACCGTTGCCTCGACTGTGTAGATCCCACCTGTATAACAGGTTGTCCTGTAGAAATCAACATACCCAAATTCATTAAGAATATTGAACGGGGTGAATTCTTAGAGGCAGCCAAGACCTTGAAAGAGGCCAGTGCTCTTCCCGCTGTCTGTGGTCGCGTATGCCCACAGGAACGGCAGTGTGAAAGCCAGTGCTTTTACACACTGAAGTTGAAGAAAGAACCTGTCGCTATCGGTCACTTGGAACGGTTTGCTGCCGACTACGAGCGCATAAGCGGCAATATATCCATACCTGAGACTGCTCCCTCCAATGGCATCAAAATTGCAATAGTTGGTTCCGGTCCAGCCGGACTTGCCTTTGCGGGTGATATGGTGAAGTTTGGATATGATGTCACCATATTTGAAGCACTCCATGAATTGGGAGGTGTTCTTCGTTATGGTATCCCCGAATTTCGTTTGCCTAACGATATTGTGGATGTCGAGATCGATGGCCTTAGAAAGATGGGGGTAAAATTCGAAACCAACTGTATTGTAGGAAAAACTATTTCACAGGAATACCTCAAAGAAGAAGGATTTAAAGCTATTTTCGTAGGAAGTGGAGCGGGATTACCTAACTTCATGAACATACCCGGTGAAAACCTGATAGGCATCATGTCGTGTAATGAATACCTTACCCGTGTGAATCTTATGCAAGCAGCCGATCCGGAAAGTGACACACCGGTCTACAAAGGAAAAAAAGTAGCGGTAGTGGGTGGAGGTAATACCGCCATGGATGCTGTCCGTACAGCACGACGACTCGGAGCCGAAAGAGCGATGATCATCTATCG
>JBAYRG010000165.1:0-6963 GCA_041676805.1 Proteiniphilum sp. | reverse complement strand
ATCGATGATGATGATGGGGAGATCCAGGATGATGATTTCTCTGAGGAAGAAGAATCCCAGGACAACGATCCCCGTTGGGATGCATTGAAGGGGTTGAGTCTGGAATGAAACCGGCATGCTTAAAATAATCATTAAACATCCGAAGGGAATGATTGTTTTAAATATCAAAGGTTCCATACACCGAAATATAAGAATTAAATAATCGAGTGAAAATTGAGTATATAAACAATTAAAAACCAAATATAAAAATGGCACATCCAAAAAGAAGACAGTCTTCTGCAAGACAAGGTAAAAGGAGAGCACACGATCATGCCAAACTGCCCACTATGGCTATTTGCCCTAACTGTGGAGCATGGCACATTTATCATACTGTATGTGGCGACTGTGGTTATTACAGAGGTAAATTGGCTATTGAAAAAGAGGTGACGGCATAATTATCCTTTAGTTTACAGAAATAGTAAACCCTGAAGCGTCAATTTTGCATTTCAGGGTTTTTTTCAATAATTATTTTACGACGATGGGACAATTAAATGCCGTAATTACCGGAATCGCAGCTAAAATACCGGATTATATCCTCACCAATGATGAACTCGCCACCATAGTTGATACCACAGATGAATGGATTATGACTCGGGTTGGAATAAAAGAGCGACGTATTTTAAAAGGTGAACAACAGGGTATTTCTGTGCTGGGTACAGCGGCAGTAAAAGAGCTGCTCGTAAAAACGGGTACCGCGCCTCAAGATGTGGACGCGGTAATCTTCGCCACCTCCACCCCCGACCATATCTTTCCTTCGGCAGCCTCTATCGTGGCTGAGGAAAATGGTATAAAAAATGCCTTTTGCTTCGATATGGAAGTAGCATGTTCTGGATTTGTGTATGGCTTGGAAATTTGCAATGGTCTCATCCAGACAGGTAAATACAAAAAGATCATTTTGCTGGCTGGTGACAAAATGTCGTCTATCACCAATTATAATGATCGTACCACATGTCCCCTTTTCGGTGATGCGGTGGGGGCGGTCATGATAGAACCCACTGAGGAAAACTTCGGTATTCTGGATGCCGAACTCCATTCGGATGGAATAGGGTATCAGCCGTTGCAGTTGAAAGCAGGTGGTAGTAAATTTCCTGCCACGCGCGAATCGGTGGAAAAAAACGAACACACTGTTCATCAGGACGGGAAAGTGGTCTTTAAGCATGCTGTTTCACGTATGGCCGAAGTTTCATTGAGTATCATGGAGCGGAATAATCTCTCTGTTGAAGAGGTGGATTGGCTGGTTCCTCATCAGGCGAATATGCGTATTATTGATGCAACAATAGAGCGTACCGGATTGCCCCGTGAAAAAGTAATGATCAATATTCAACGTTACGGAAATACCAGTGCAGGCACCATCCCACTTTGTCTGTGGGAGTGGGAATCGAAATTGAAAAAAGGAGATAATATTATCCTGGTTGCTTTCGGTGCCGGTTTCTCTTGGGGTAGTGTCTATCTGAAGTGGGGATACGACAGAAAATCTACGTAGTGAAAATTGAAAAGAGATATAATGCAAACGCATCGGGGACGCTGCGTTTTTAATAGGCTGTAATTATGTCGCAGGATAAACATCGTTCCGGCTTTGTCAATATTGTCGGTAATCCCAATGTCGGTAAATCCACATTGATGAACCGATTGGTAGGTGAAAAGATTTCAATTATCACGGCAAAGTCTCAAACCACGCGGCATCGCATCATTGGTATAGTGAACAATCCTGAATACCAGGTGGTCTATTCCGATACGCCGGGGGTACTCCGTCCTAATTATAAGTTGCAGGAGTCGATGTTGAATTTCTCCTTATCTGCATTAGAGGATGCCGATCTATTACTCTATGTGACTGATGTGGTAGAGAAGATCGATAAAAATGATGAATTTTTGGGTAAGGTGCAACGACTAAACCTTCCAATTTTACTATTGATCAATAAAATAGACCAAACTAATCAGGATAAATTGGAAAAAATGGTAACACAATGGCAGGAATTATTACCCCAAGCGGAGATATACCCTATTTCAGCATTGAATAATTTTAGTATAGATATAGTACAGAAGCGTATCCTGGAGCTTTTGCCGGAATCGCCTCCCTATTTCGAGAAGGATGCACTGACCGATAAGCCTGCCCGTTTTTTTGTCACTGAGATCATCAGGGAGAAAGCATTGCTTATTTACCAGAAAGAGGTGCCTTACTCTATTGAAGTAGTCGTGGAAGAGTTTAAGGAAGAGAGCGATTTGATTCGGATCAGGGCTGTTGTGATGGTAGAACGTAATTCTCAAAAAGGTATTGTGATTGGGCATAAAGGTGAGTCATTAAAACGATTAGGTACAATGGCACGGAAAGATATCGAACATTTTTTTGAGAAAAAAGTTTTCTTACAGCTTTATGTGAAAGTGGAAAAAGATTGGCGAAACCGGGATAATATGCTGAAAACCTTTGGATACCGGTTGGACTAATGTGCCAATAAGACTAATGTGCCAATATGCCAATGTGAATAATGTAATAATATCCCAATGAGACTGATAAGAATAATGGGAATAATGATTTAATGATGCGATGGATTGCATTTTAATTGGCTCATTGGCATATTGATATATTAGCACATTAGTTTAGTCTTGGCTCTTTATTCTTTATTCTTTATTCTTTACTCTTTACTCTTTACTCTAAAAAAAGATATGCAAAACTTAGTAGCGATAGTAGGACGACCTAACGTGGGAAAATCCACCCTCTTTAATCGATTGACACAAAGCCGCCAGGCTATTGTGACAGAGACCCCGGGTACCACGCGTGATCGTCAGTACGGGAAAGTAATTTGGAGCGGGCAGGAGTTTTCGCTGGTTGATACCGGTGGTTGGGTCGTGAATTCCGATGATATCATGGAAGATGAGATCAATAAACAGGTTCGCATAGCCATGGAAGAAGCCGACGTGATTCTTTTTGTAGTGGATGTAATGCATGGCCTGACCGATCTCGATGAGGGAGTAGCCCAGATACTGCGTAGATCAGGTAAACCTGTGGTGATAGTATCTAATAAGTCGGATAATTTCGATTTGGGATATCAATCGGCACAATTTTATTCCTTGGGATTGGGCGATCCGTTTACTGTTTCGGCTATTAATGGTTTAGGAACCGGTGACCTGCTGGATCATATCCTTACACTATTCTCCAAAGATAATACAGAAGAAGAGTTGGATGATATTCCCAAATTCGCCGTGGTCGGTCGTCCAAATGTGGGAAAATCTTCAATTATCAATGCCCTGATTGGAGAAGATAGGAATATTGTAACTGATATTGCCGGTACTACACGTGATTCGATTCATATGCGTTACAATAAATTCGGTATGGACTTCTATCTGATTGATACGGCAGGGATTCGTAAAAAAGGAAAGGTGACTGAAGATTTGGAATACTTTTCCGTAATTCGCTCTATCCGTGTTATCGAAAGTGCCGACGTATGTATTCTGATGCTTGATGCTACCCGTGGCATTGAAAGCCAGGACTTGAATATTTTTTCACTTATACAGAAGAATCGGAAAGGATTGGTCGTTTTTGTCAATAAATGGGATAGGGTGGAAGAGAAAGAGAATATTGTGATCAAGACTTTTGAAAATGCGATTCGTGAACGGTTGGCACCCTTTACCGACTTTCCCATAATCTTCGGATCGGCCCTCACTAAGCAGCGTATTCTCAAGGTGATGGATATGGCGAAGGAGGTATATCAGAATAAAAAACGTAAAGTTCCTACCAGTAAACTGAATGAGGTGATGCTGCCGATTATTGAAAGAACACCTCCGCCATCTAACAAGGGAAAGTTTGTAAAGATTAAATATATCACCCAATTGGCTCACACACAGGTGCCTTCATTCGTCTTCTTCTGTAATCTACCCCAATGGGTCAAAGAACCATATAAACGATTTGTGGAGAACAGGATGAGGGAGAACTGGAATTTTTCGGGAACCCCGATTAATATCTTTTTCCGGGAGAAATAGATTCTTAATTATCGGGGTTGGTACATTGTCATATTGGCATAGAAGATATTTGCTTGCTATGGTATAATCCAAGTAAACTTCTCTTCTGCTTATTTAGCTTTTCGCAAATATTCGATACACAATAATGAAAAAAATAGACTAATCGTATGAAATCACAAAAAAAATGCGTTAATTTGTATTACTTTTGCAAATATAGCTGAATGATAAAAACTGCTATCTTGTTTTAAAAAGAATAAAATTGAAATGCAACACATAAGGTTGAAAAAACCTGAATAAACTGAGGGACTATTGATGAATACGAAAAACAATCTTGACAACGAGAAATTATCTGTTGACGAAGAACAAAATAATAAAAACCTGCAGTCTGAGCTTCCGGAAAAGGATTCAGCAGTAGAGACCCCTCAAACTGAGACTTCTGCTGTAGAGGAAATTGAAAAAAACGATCTTCCGGAAACGGGGGAAATTGTTTCGGAAGAGGTAACTATTGAAGAGTTGACGGAAGGTATGGAGCAGATTGAGCAAGTGGAGGAAGAGGAGCAGTCTGTCGGTGAAAGCACAACTTCACAAGAAGTGAAGTCGGAGGAGAAAGCTGCGCAAGAGACTACTGTCACTGAGGAAGTTGATCTGGAAGAAAAGGAGGGTGAAGAGAAGACTGCAAGTGAATCGGAGTCGGAAGATGCTGCTCCAGAAGAATCTACAATTGATTATGATTTAGATGACGGGAATGGTATAGCAGATTCAGAGGAAGAAGAGGACGAAGAGGAAGACGAAGAAGATACCGATGATAACTCCCTGACAGAGGATATTTCTATTACCTTGCTTCCCATTGATGAGATCGTACGTAACCTGCGTGATTTGTTGAACTCGGAAAATCCCAAACGCAAAGATGTGGATGAATATAAAAATCAGTTCTATCGCTCTTTACGAAATGAGACAGAATCACAAAAACAAGAGTTCCTTTCAAAAGGAGGAGAAGAGATTGATTTCATAGGGAAAGAGTCGGAGATTTATGCGGAAGGAAAGGATTTAATTCAGAAAATAAAGGAAAAACGGGCGGATATCCTTGCAAAAGAAGATGCCGAGAAAGAGAAAAATATAGCCCGTAAATTGGCGATTATTGAGCAGATCAAGGTGTTGTCGGAGACCCAGGGACAAGAAGATTTCAATAAGGTTTACCAAGAGTTCAAATCGCTTCAACAAGAGTGGAATAACATTAAACTGGTACCTCAGGAAAAGGTGAACGAGTTGTGGAAGTCATATCAACGGTATGTGGAAAAATTCTATGATCTGGTACGTATCAATAACGAGTTCAGGGAATATGACTTCAAGAAAAATCTTGAGATAAAAACCGAGTTATGTGAAGCAGCTGAGAGACTCAATGATGAGACGGATATCGTTTCAGCTTTTCATCAGTTGCAAAACCTGCATCAGGAGTGGAGAGAGGTCGGCCCTGTTTCCCGAAAAGAGAGGGAAGAGATATGGAATCGGTTTAAAGAGGCATCAACCCGGATCAATAAAAAATACCAGGCTCACTTTGAACAGTTAAGAGAAAAAGAAAATGATAACCTGGAGTTGAAAACCTCTTTTTGCGAGAAACTCGAAGCAATTGATTATAGTCAGCTTAAATCGGTTAAAGACTGGAATAACAAAGTAAAAGAAGTCCTTGATATACAATCGCAATGGCGACAGATAGGATTTGTGCCGAGAAAGTGGAATGCAAAGATCTATAAACGTTACCGGGCTGCCTGCGATTTCTTTTTTAGAAGCAAAAATGAATTCTACAAATCCCTTCGTGGAGAGATGGAAGAGAATCTCAAGAAAAAAACTGCTCTCTGTGAACGCGCTGAAGCCATTAAGGAGAGCCAGGATTGGAAAAATACGACACGGGAAATGATCGAGATCCAGAAAGAATGGAAAACTATCGGTATTGTTCCGCATAAGTATGTCGACAGTATCTGGAAGCGGTTTATTTCTGCTTGTGATTATTTCTTTGAACAGAAGAAATTGCATACCTCATCGCAATACGAACAGGAACAGAAGAATCTGGATGAAAAAAAAGGAATCATACAGAAAATAAGTAAATTAGATGCTACTTTAGAAACGGATGAAGCTTTGACCAAACTGCATGAGTTGATGGATCAGTGGTATGAAGTCGGCCATGTGCCTTATAAGATGAAGGATCGTGTATATAAAGAGTTTTATGATGCGACGGAAGCCCAATTCGATAGGTTGAATATTGGTAAAACAGAGCGGAAACTGGAGGCTTATAAGAGTACGATTTCTGATATGGCGAGATCGGACAATTCTCAAAATCAGCTGCTTAGAGAGCGTGAAAAACTGGTGCGCCAGTATGAACGTATAAAGAATGAATTGCAGACCTACGAAAATAATATCGGATTCCTCTCGGTTTCCTCCAAAAAAGGAAATCATTTGCTCGACGATATGAATCAGAAGGTGGAGAAGATCAAAGGAGAGTTACTCTTACTGGAAAAAAAGATCAGGGCGATTGAGGATGAGTTGTAGTAATACATTGCGATGAATACGAATAAAAAAGCGATCGGTGATATCCGGTCGTTTTTTGTGTAATAGTATGCTTTGTAGTATTAGAAATGTTATTGATACGTTTTTGATATTTATTGACACGAATATTTTATTTGTTTTTTTTAAATTTTTATTCTTTTGAAAAATCATTCACAAAATAATTGAAGAGAGATTATTGTCGAAATATATAATCTAAATCGTATGAAAAAGGAATTAAATATATTGATTATTTTAATATTGTGCCTGACCGTTGCAATTTTCTGCAAAAGTTATCCCAGTAGTAAGGTAAATAGTAAGGTAAATATTACCGGGAAGCGGGTCCCTTTGGCCGATCCGTTCATTTTATTGTACAATGACACCTACTACCTGTATGGTACAGGTGCCGGAAACGGAATAGAGGTGATGACT
>JBAYRG010000164.1:0-6965 GCA_041676805.1 Proteiniphilum sp. | reverse complement strand
TATTTGAGAGCCTATTATATACACTTCAGTAGTTGAAACAGTCATTTCGGTAAATAAACCAAACAACAATAAGTATCTATCATCTATTTTTGTCATCAAAAGTGCGACAAGTATATAATTGATTGGCATCCCCTAAAATAAGTCGTAGAAGAATAATTTCATCGGAGAGAAGAATATTCCCTCTATTTTAATTCATTAAATAAATATGAATGATAATCACACTATTCAATTAAAACCCTGGATTTTTCTTTCTGCAATCCTATTGTTCGCATTAATCACCGGACATATTACCGAAAAGAAAGTGAATGAAACTCCTCTGGCTGATAAGACGAATTCAATATTGACAGAAATAGATAAAATTGAGCTGGACAACGATGGTATAACCTTCATTTTTTTCTATCGAGACAGCTCTGAATTATGCCAGAAGATGCGCTACAATATTGAGCAATTGAACCCGGAAAATTTACAAGGCATTCATTTCTATGCCATGAATGTAGAAGAGCAATATGAATATTATTATAAGTACAACATCTCAGGCATACCCAACCTGTTAATTTTCAATGGAGATGTTGAACAGAAACGGGTAATGGGTGTCATATCCACCGATAATCTGAATAAAATCGCAAGAAGAATACATAACTAATCGACGAAGTTCATAAAACGGCTTCATCAAATTAAAAGAGACAGAACCGATTTAAAAAATAACATTTCAAAAATATACTAATGAAACAAAGAACAATAAAAGAGTCCTTTTCTTTGAAAGGCAAAGGGTTGCATACCGGTGCAAGCACTACTATCACATTTTGTCCTGCTCCGGTTGATTTCGGCTACAGAATAAAAAGAGTTGATCTGGAAAATACTCCTGTAATGATAGCTTCCGCAGAGAATGTAAAGTATACCCAAAGATGTACGGTTTTATCTGTAGATGGAGTGAGTGTGGCTACGATAGAACATGCGATAGCTGCTCTATATGGGTGTGAAATTGATAATTGCCTTATAGAAATAGACTCACCTGAATTCCCTATATTGGATGGAAGTGCCGACCTATATGTGAAAAATATTCATAGAGTAGGCATTGAAGAGCAATCTGAGGAGAGGATATATTATGAAGTGGATCATAGCATTGAATATTTTGATACTGAAACGGGATCATATCTGAAATTATTACCTGCGGATAAATTCAGCATCGACGTACAGATAGAATTCAATTCAAAAGTATTGACTGTACAAAATGCTTTGCTCGAAAACCTATCCGATTTTAAAGATGAAATTTCGATGTGCAGAACTTTTGTTTTCCTCAAAGAAATTGAAACTCTCCTGAAGAGAGGATTGATCAAGGGGGGAGATTTAGATAATGCAATTGTCATTTATGATCAACTTATCCAACAGGCGGAATTGGATCAATTGGCAGATCTCATGGGAGTAGATCGAAAAAAAATTGATAAATCAGGATATATCTTGAATAAACCTCTCTCTTATCCTAACGAACCGGCAAGACATAAATTATTGGATGTTATCGGGGACATTGCTCTTGTCGGTAAATTTATCAAGGGAAAAATCATCGCAATTCGTCCCGGACATCGGGTAAATAATCTATTTGCAAGAAATATAATCCAGCAAATGAAGGCGGAACAAGTTGAAGAACTTGAAGTTTTCTAAATACACCACAAAGCTATGAGACCCATATTTTTATTTCTAAGAGAAAATCTCATCACTTTGCTGGGAATGGTTTTGGGATTGATAGCCGGTTATTTTTACTGGTATTATTATGGCATCTACGACGGAACTTTCGGCTTTTCTTCGGAATGGTGGGCCAATTGTGTGTTTGGGTCATTATTTGGCGGGTTGATCGGTAGTTTAATTAGAAAATAAACAATTATATTATGAAACTTAATAAATTATTCATCATTACACTTTCTATGAGTCTCCTTACAACGACTCTCCATGCTCAAAATTACAATACAGCCCTGGGAGTGAGGTTAGGGTATGACAGCGGGTTGACATTAAAACACTTCTTTACCCAAGAAAATGCTGCCGAAATTATTCTTTCTATTTCTCCTCGCTACTTCCAAGTAACAGGGATGTATGATTATCAGCAACTTGTTCCGGGATCATCTGACTTATCATGGGTTGTAGGACTTGGCGGTCACCTGGGAGGTATACATCATGACAAAGAAAAATACAGAAGTAATTTATTACTGGGGGTGGATTTAATGGCTGGACTGGAATACAGTGTCGCCCGTACACCTTATACAATAGCGATTGACTGGAAACCATCCTTTAATTTCACTAACAGCTATAATGATTATTGGCTTAACGGATTTGCAATAAGTTTACGCTATACCCTTTACTAGTAGCGAACTTCACTTTTAATCATGTTACTTAAAAAGAAGTGGCAAGGCCGACTATTGATGACAACGGTCTTAAAGGGATTGATAGCACACTCGTTTTTATTAAATCTCCATGAATTTAAGTATGAGTATAAGTATATGTGAATTCGGCACCCAAAAAAAGCGTTTGAGTAGGTTTTAGGAACAGACGAAGCTTTATCGCCATAACTTTGCATCAACAAGTAAGAGAATAGAAAAACAATTTTATAAACCAATTAATTTTTAAGCAAAATGAAAAAGATGTTTTTATTAGGTCTATCAATATTGATGACAACAGGATTAGTGACAGTAAATGCTCAGACTCCCATCAATTATGGTGTGAAAGCCGAAGCGAACATGTCGAATTTTTTATTGACCGATTTGGATAATCAGTCAAGTACAATGAAACTTGGCCCCACGTTGGGTGGATTCATGAACATTGGAGTACATGAGAATTTCTCCATCCAGCCCGAAGTGATGCTTTTCTACCGCCAGTCTAAAATGGAGACAGGATCCGTAAAAGATGATTTCAGGCAATGGGGTATGCAGGTACCGGTTTACTTCCTTGGGCAAACCTATACCAATAGCGGTAAGTTTTATGCCGGTGTAGGCCCTTATCTGGGACTTGGTTTTGATGCAAAGTATAAGGATGCCGATAAAGATCTGTACAAAAAAGTGAATGGCAAGACAGATATGAACCGGTGGGACTTTGGACTGGGTGCATTGGTCGGATACGAATTCTCCAACGGTGTACAGGTTAATGGCGGATACCAACTCGGGCTGATTGATCAGTTGGATGCCCTTAAAGATGACGCCTCCATGCGCAATCAGGCAGTAAGTCTGGGTGTCGGCTATCGCTTCTAAAGAAATAATAACAGTAAAGTGATTGCCCCGATGCTCTACATCCATACCCCAACCATGCAGGATTGCCGGCAATAGGATTGCATCGCACGCTTGATGGGAGAAAGGTGATAATTGAGCAGGGGCAATCTCCTCAAATAAGGTGAGTATAGTGTTTCTTCTTCTTCAAAACTCAACGGGCAACCGGAAACAGTTTCGGAAGCCCGTTGAGTTTACTCGATTTTTTATATTCGAATGGCCTTGACTATTATGTTCATAGAATAAAGTTTAATTTCGCTATATTTGTAGAATATAGGATGTGTCTCAGCATAGCTCAAGTAAACTTGACTCTGCATTCGACTTTCACTATATTTGTAGTTCACTAAATCATATAGACACTATCTATTTTTATGATGCAAAAGTTCCGGAAAACAAGACCGTCCGTTATTCAAATGAATAATAGAATAGCTTTTTTGGCATCGCTGTCTTTGAATATATTTTTTGTATTCATGCAGTTTATTGTTTTAATGTATGGCTACTATATGGGGGAGGATATTAGAGGAATAGCTTCCGAAAGAATATTACGATTGACTAATTATATGCAACCGGTTTATATGCAACCGGTGATTATGTTTTTGGTTAATATTTCAATGGTTTATATCTTTTTCCGTATAGAGTTCTGGATCTTAAAAAAATTCTCTGATAGTAGACGAAAGTTGTACCTGTCATTTCTCGTTTTGTTTATTTTCGTGGCAATTCTGAGCACCCTTGTTTCTCAATTGTTAGGAATTTGGTTCAGGGGTGAACTAGCAGCTTATCGCTACTCCATTCTTCTTTTTATAAAGGACTTGATGTTTCTTATCTCTTCCATTTTCTTCTCTACTCAAATCTATCTGATAATCAAAAATCAAAAAAAAATAGAGGAAAACAAAAACCTGACGATAGAGAATTTCAAAAACCGATATAACGCTTTGAAGAATCAAACCGATCCCCATTTTCTTTTCAACTCGCTCAATTCGCTCAACGGATTAATCGGCTATGATAATGAACTTGCTCATGAGTACGTCATGCAACTTTCATCGGTATTCCGGTATACCATGCAGGAACATTCCGTGGTGTCTTTGTCCGACGAGCTCGAATTTACCAGATCTTACATCTATTTGATGAAGATACGATATGCCGATGCACTTTTGGTCGATATCCAGATACCGGACATTTATCCTGAACACGAAATTCTTCCGGTCTCCATACAGACATTGGTCGAAAATGCTATCAAACATAATATCGTTAGTCGCCAGAAGCCACTTAACTTGGTCATCAAGTTAACGGATGAGAAAACGATTGTTGTTGAGAATAACTATCAGCCAAGAAAGGATACGGCAACAGGAAATGGAGTCGGACTGTCTAACCTGAATGAGCGTTATTGGTTGATGTTCAGAAAAAATATCAATATAGATGTCGACGATGATATTTTCAGAGTCGAAATTCCTTTAATCAAAAAAACCAGACAAGTAGAGTGATATCACCCTAAAATCATCAATCCTTCATCACAAATCCCCCATATTATGAATGTAGTCATTGTAGAAGACGAATTTGCCGCGGCACTGAATCTCGAAAGACTTTTAAAGTCGATAGACGATACTATAAATATTATCACCGTGTTACAGAATGTGGATGAGAGTATAGAATGGTTCTCAACTAATAGGTTACCCGATGTGGTTTTTATGGACATCCATCTTGCTGATGGCGACTCCTTTTCAATATTCAAAAGTGTCGAGATCCGTTGCCCGATCATCTTCATAACGGCGTATGATCAATATGCCCTGAAAGCATTCGAGGTGAATAGCATTGACTATTTGCTCAAGCCGATTAACAAAATAAGCCTGGAAAAATCATTGGAAAAATTAAAAAATCTCTCCCTCAACAGCAATAACTCCGATGTGATAGCCCAGTTGATGAAGACTATCCAAAAATCCGATAAAAACCACAAAAAAAGTTTTCTTATCCCGTTCAAGGATAAGCTGATACCTGTTTCATCTGATGATATTTCCTATATATACTCACAGAATAAAAAGGCGGTGATTACTTGCTTCAATAATCGTGAATATACTATGGATAGATCATTGGATGATTTTTTGAAACAACTCGATCCCGATCTGTTTTACAGGGCAAACAGGCAATTCATTATTTCGCATAAAGCCGTATCCGACCTCTCGATGTGGTTCGACGGTAAATTGGCTGTCAATCTATCTGTCGAAACACCCGAAAGGATTATTGTGAGCCGCATCCGGGCCAGTGATTTCAAAAAATGGTACATGAAAACAGATGATTGATATATTTCTTCCATCGGTAACTTACCAGTTCTTACCAATCAATTAACCCACCTTCAGTATATCACTCCAAAAATGTTATAAACTGAATAAGAAAATCCACTTTTTTAGATGATTTATTTGAAAAAATGATTATCTTTGCTTTTGACAAAACGCAAAGCTTATGGTCATACGTTTTGATAAAGAATACCTTTCTGACCTATATTACTTCGGAAAGAGTAAAGATAAGAAGCACCGGTTTCAACCTCAAGTTGTTCGAAACTATGTGAAGCGTGTCCTTACACTGGCTAGTATAAGCAAAATAGAAGAACTATATGTGTTGAATTCTTTGAATTATGAGATTTTAAAGGGAGATAAGAAAGGGATTTCGTCTATTCGAATCGACAAACAGTATCGGTTGGAATTTACAGTCTCGCATCATGATTCGGGCGAAGAGATTATCAATATCTGCTCAATCTTAGATATTTCAAATCATTATAAGACATAACGTCATGGATAATTTAGGAGATTCATATATACCCATCCATCCGGGTGAAATCGTAAAAGAGGAACTCGGATATAGGGGAATTTCGCAAAAACATTTTGCGGAAGTTATTGACGTATCATATACGATGCTCAACGATATTTTGAACGGGAAACGTCCTATCAGCACCGATTTTGCACTTACATTAGAAGCTGCCACTGGAATTAGTGCCGAACTTCTTGTGCGCATGCAGTTGCGTTATAACCTGCAAGTGGCTCGCGGCAAAACCGAGAACATAAAGAAATGGGAGAAAATACGAAAAACGAGTGTGGCAATGTTGTAGGAAACTTACACCGACATTAATTGGGCAAATACGGTTTTACCTACGTTCATATCTGACTTTTTACAGCAAATATGAAAAATACGCATAAAGTCGGTGCAACTTTCGTGTTGTAAAATGTTTTCGTCTTTCCAATCTTTGAGTTTTTTGCTTCTTATTTCGTTTGTCAATCAGGCATTATCAGCAAACGTGGATAAATATCTTCGTCATTTTCCGATTGCATTGCCCAAATGGACTGAATGTAGTCGGATAAGGGTTTAGATATTTCGTGTTCGTGATATTCTACAGCCTATTCGCTACACTCCGCTTGATTCTGCTTTTTAGAGAAGTATTTATTTTAATGTGTCTGTTCTCCTTGTACGCCCAAAAAACTAAAAATGTTGATTTTTTCGGTATCTATTTTTATGCAGTTGGCAGCCAAAATAATCGTTTCAGTAAGTTTATGGAACCAGTTTAAACGGCTATCACATATTTTTGTAATAAAAAAGAACCCGAATCGGCGAAGTTCAATAAAATTTATTTGAGCGAGAATTCTCAATGTTACTGGATATAAAATATTAGTGTAAAACTAAGTTCTTTATTGAGATGAAAAAAGGATTAAAAATAATAGTTGTATCTACCAT
>JBAYRG010000163.1:0-7013 GCA_041676805.1 Proteiniphilum sp. | reverse complement strand
TGATAGTAAGAAGAAAAGCGGAAAATCGTACATTTGTAAAATAAAAGTGTGTCACGAGATTAAACGGAGAAAATGGGAGACAATATTTTTATAGACCAGGGTGAATTTTTCCGGCTCTATGCCAGGCTCTACTCCTTTCTCAGACAGGAGTGGGATGTCAGGAAAGTGTCCAGGTTGAAAGAGCTGTTGCTTTATCCTTTTAAAAAGGGGGAGGAGCAGCCTGACAACGAGGCGTTATATCATCTTGTGCTGGCTATGCGTACGGCCGTCATCATTATTGACGAGATCGGACTGAAGCATCCGGCAGTATGCGCAGTCTTATTTTTTCATCCGGTAGTCGCAGGTGATCTGTCACTGGATGAGATAGAGCAACTGTTTGGCAACGAAGTGGGAAATATTCTCAGGGGGTTAAAGAAAGTAAATCAATTTAGCGACAAGAAGAGCGCGGTTGAATCGGAAAACTATATCAAGTTGTTACTTTCCATCGCGGAGGATATTCGTGTGGTATTTATTATGATAGCGCAACAACTACAGCGGATGCGCGATGCAAAGGAGGGAATGCCTTCGCATAAGTTGGACCTGTCTGTGGAATCTACCTATCTTTATGCTCCTTTAGCACACCGGCTCGGCCTCTATACCATCAAGTCGGAACTCGAGGATCTTTCCCTGAAATATACCGACCGGGAGAAATATGATTTTATCGCCCATAAACTGAATGAGACGAAGCGGTCGCGCGACCGGTATATCAGTGAATTTATCGGGCCGGTAAAAGAGCGACTGGATAAGACGGGATTGAAATACGATATCAAAGGGCGTACCAAATCAATCCATTCCATACAGAATAAACTCAAAAAACAGAAGATAGAGTTCGAGAATATCTACGATCTGTTTGCTATCCGGATAATTCTCGATACACCTTCCGAACAGGAGAAAGCGCAATGCTGGCAAGTATACTCTATCATCACAGATATGTATCAGCCTAATCCCAAGCGGTTGAAAGACTGGCTTTCCATCCCTAAGAGCAATGGGTATGAGTCGCTTCATATCACTGTGATGGGACCGGATGGAAGGTGGGTGGAAGTGCAGATCCGGTCGAAACGGATGGATGAGATCGCTGAGCGGGGATTGGCGGCACATTGGAAATATAAGGGGGTAAGGGGTGGGACCACACTGGACAGTTGGCTGAGTTCACTACGGGAGTCATTGGAAGACAGTGATACCAACCTGAGCCAGAAACTGACGGATTTCAAACTCGACCTGTATGATGAGGAGATCTTTGTGTTTACTCCGAAGGGCGATCTCTTCAAGCTTCCCAAGGGAGCTACGGTGCTCGATTTCGCTTTCGCCATACACTCTAATCTGGGTTCAACCTGTGTGTCGGGAAGGGTGAATGGAAAAAATGTGCCTATCAGGTATGTGTTGAAAAGTGGCGACCAGGTGGCAGTGAATACGTCGTCGCACCAAACACCGAAACAGGACTGGCTGAGTTTTGTGGTAACCTCGAAAGCGCGGACCAAAATACGCCAGTTGTTGAAGGAGGAAGCCAGTAAACAGGTCGATATTGCGAAGGAAACGCTTTCGCGCCGCATGAGAAACCGAAAGATCGAGGTGGATGAACCACATCTGATGCAACTGATCAAAAAACTCAAGTATAAGACCGTCACCGAATTTTACGCGGATATCGCTTCTGAAAAAATAGACCTGAACTGGGTGATCGATCGCTATCTGGAGTTAGAGAATAAAGAGGCGGAAAGCAAAGAGAGTCATACTACGGTGAGTGCCGGAGAATTCACTCTAAAGAGACCCTTGCCTGAAACCGGCGGTTCCGATGAGTTGATTATCGACCAGAATTTGACGGGAGTGGATTATAAATTGGCGAAATGCTGTAATCCTATTTTCGGAGATGAAATTTTCGGGTTTGTCTCTTCTCAGGGGATCAAGATTCATCGTGTTAACTGCCCGAATGCGCACGACCTGTTCTCACGGTTCGGTTACCGCGTATTAAAAGCCCGCTGGTCGGGTAAGACAAGCTCTTCCAGCTATACTATTGTGTTGAGGGTGATAGGGAATGACCAACTTAATATTGTGGCAAACCTGATGTCCATCATTTCGAAAGAGGAAGGCGTACAAATGCGATCGATCACCATCGACTCCAATGATGGTCTTTTTCAAGGAAATATTGTGGTGATGTTGGGAGATACATCCATGCTCGACCAGTTAATTAAGAAGCTAAAGGCGGTGAAAGGAGTAAAATCCGTCTCCAGATTAAATTGATTGTTAGTATGTTATGAATTTGAAAAAGACGATTTCCTTTACAATCCCCGGACGGGAGGATTATATAATTTCGGAATCTGTTGCCGTGTCAGGCTTTGTTGTGGCGGGATTTGTCACTTCAGAATCCGGAAAGGTGGATAATAATTGCTGCACGTAATCCCGCTCATAGTCTTGTGGACGAAGAATCCGGTCTTCATATTGAATAAGATCGATATCAATGATCATCCTTCCTAAATACTTGTCTCTGGGGGTTCGTCCTACGGCCCGTTCCGTTTGTTTGATCTTGTCGATAACCTCTTCCGGAGACATTTCAGTGTCGGCTTTTGCAAGCACATTCCTAAAAAGGTAAGTGTACTTGTCGTCTTCCGGCTCAGTCAGGATGGGCTCACTAAAAACTATATCGGGAAAAAGAAATGAAAGCATTCTTTTGGCTTTGTCGATATTTGTTTTGGCAAACGTATTGGATCCTATGCTTAATAAAATCGTGCTCATACTGATAAATTGAACTACAAATATAGACATTTTAAATGAAAATGAATAGTGAATCGCAAAATCTATTATCTTTGTTGTATTAAACCTTGTGAAAAATGAGAAATCTTCAAACCCCACTGCTGTTGTTTCTCCTGCTCTTTTCTTCTGATCTTTTGGCTCAGGATACTAATCCCGTAGTATATAAAATCAATATAAAGGAGAATATAGGTAGTAATACATGGATATATCTCCAGAACGGATTGCATGAGGCGACCGAAAAAGAGGCGGCCGCAGTGCTTTTACATATGAACACTTACGGTGGGAGCGTGGTAGAGGCCGATTCCATGCGTACAGCTATTCTCAATGCAACCCTCCCGGTGTATGTTTTTATTGATAATAATGCTGCTTCAGCGGGGGCACTTATCTCTATCGCCTGTGACAGTATCTTCATGCGTGGCAGTGGCTCTATCGGTGCGGCGACGGTGGTGGAAGGGGGAACCGGGGAAAGGGCCTCTGATAAACATCAATCCTATATGCGTGGTATCATGCGCGCTACAGCCGAGAGTCACGGTCGGATTGTGACTGTGAATGACGGCGATACCGTTACGAAATGGAGACGTGACCCGAAAATTGCTGAAGCGATGGTCGATGAGAAAGTGGTGATACCGGGTTTTGCCGACTCCACACAGATACTTACCCTGACAGCCAGTCAGGCGATGGAATTGGGCTATTGCGATGGCATTGCCGAAAGCGTGCATGAAGTGATCGTGACACATCTTGGGTATAGTGATTATACCCTGGAGACCTACAATCCCTCTTTTTATGATAAAGTGAGGGGGTTTCTGACCAATGGAGTGGTGCAAGCACTCCTTATCATGTTTATTATAGGAGGTATATATTTTGAATTACAATCACCCGGCATAGGATTCCCTACAGCTGTAGCTATTACTGCCGCCATTCTCTACTTCACGCCTCTCTACCTGACCGGTTATGCCCAGAATTGGGAGGTGTTGTTGTTTGTGTTAGGGCTTATCTTTATTGTCTTTGAGATATTTGTCGTCCCCGGTTTTGGTATTACCGGCATTCTGGGGATACTCTTTGTCTTTTCGGCGTTGTTGCTAGCACTCATAGGCAATATACGGTTTAATTTTGAAGGATTGCCCGCCATGGAAATGTTCAGGGCGTTGATGGTCGTTTTAGGTGGTACAGGGATGGGACTGGTGCTGATTATCTATCTGTCGGGCCGGATCGGTAAGCCTGGATTCCTGCAATTTGCAGCGTTGCACACCGATCAGGAAGGATATCTGTCGGTATCGATGGAGCCACTCTCTTTGGTAGGTAAAATTGGTGTGGCTACAACAGATCTCCGTCCATCGGGTAGGATCAATGTCGAGGGAGAACTGTATGATGCCCTCTCATTGAAAGGCTTTATTGATAAAGGCGATGAAGTGGTGGTGAAACGGTATGAAAATTTCCAACTATATGTGATGCGGAAATAATTGCTTAAGAGGTCAGATGCCTAAGTGGAAAAAGAGTAGAAGGTGATCAGAAATACAAAAACACCCCGGGAGATCCCGGGGTGTTTGTATTCTTTTCTTTAGCTCCTGGATGAAACCTTGACTGTTTTTTGTTAGTTGTAAGCAGCTATCTCTTCATGAGAATAAGCCATCCTCTTGAAGAGGAAAAAGATAGCATAGGGAACTATCAATAGTATAATTGCCCAGATAATGTTGCTCACCAAACTGCCCTTTTTCATGTTATTCACATAGATATGCCCCAGTAATCCTTCAATTACTAATACCATCCCGATGATTAAATTGGTATTATTGGTTGCACCTGTTAAAAAAGGAATCACCAAAACAGCAACGCCTATGAGCATTACCACAACCCCGATGTTTCTCGCTAATTCTTTCATGTGTGTATAATAATTTATGTTTCTGATTTCGTAACGCAAATAAACACAAAATTCAACAAACAAGGAAATAAATTGAGATAAAAATTTTGTATTCAGCCCAAAAATGAACTTTGTAGATAAAAAAATGACTTTTTATCACCATTCAATGCTCAAATTGTATATTTTTGTGAAAAAATTCTATTGATGTTTTGGACGAGAAAACCGGAAGGTTATCCTCGATTTAGAAAATTGATCTCACAAAAACTGAATAGTGGTGAAAAATATAGTTGTTTTTTTGTATCAATGGCTCATATTTGTGCCTGTTTTTGTAATGCTTACCCTTATTACGGCATTGATTGTAATGGTGATGGCTCCCCTCTTCGGGAGCAAATTCTGGGGGTATTATCCACCCAAATGGTGGTCGAGGTTGACCTGCTGGTTGGCACTATGCAGGGTGAAGACGAGGGGACATGAGAACCTGGATCCCAAACAATCGTATGTGTTTGTGGCTAATCATCAAAGCGCGTTTGATATTTTTCTTGTATACGGCTTCTTGAATCAGAATATCAAATGGATGCAAAAACAGAGCTTGAGGAAGATCCCATTCGTAGGTTTTGCCTCCGAAAAAGCCGGTCATGTGTTTGTAGACAATAGCAATCCTAAATCACGCGCTGCCTCTATTAAAACGGCGAAAGAACAGATCGTGGACGGGGTCTCTATGGTGATCTTCCCGGAGGGAGCACGCACAAAGAGTGGGGAAATGGGACGTTTTAAAAGAGGAGCTTATCATCTCGCGCATGATATGAACCTGCCTGTGGTGCCGCTCACCATAAACGGTGCTTATAATGTTTTGAAGAGGACTGGCTTTAACCTCAATCCGGGAAAGATGGAGCTTGTGATCCATAGGCCAATAGACACTGCTTCACTTACGGAGGCAGAGATACCCGGATTAATTGGTGAAACGAGGGATACCATCTATTCCGCATTATGGGGAAAATATAAATAAATTGATTTCAGATTGGGAATTTCAGTCGAGCCGGCCGGATCATTAAATTATATGGACTATATATAAAAAGAAATGGTTGTCTCACGACAACCAATCTTCATTGTTAACCTTAAATCTAATACCATGAAAAACACGTTACAAAAATAAGATGCTCTTTTCTTTTTTCCAAACAATCCAATGAAAAATATTTGTCTTTTAATTTTATTTAGTATTTTCAACTTCCCTCTTATAGCCAGAAGGGTGTTGATTGATTTTTATTTACATATTTTCGGGAATTGTTGGGTTTTAGGTGTAGATTTGAGAGGTAGTGTTATTTGTGTAACCCGTATGGATATTATTCTAAAGGGAGTTATTGATTAGAAACGAACAATGTTTCAAAAGAATATCTTATTGATCAAAAGGTTTCATAAGAGAGGTACGCAATATGCTTTTTATATATAATTAAACTGCGCTATGGATGGCTTGTAAGTATTTTGACTACTTTTGTGGAGTAAGATCTACACAGGAATTATCGAGTTCTTGTGAAAAAAGTAATTCTATATTCATATCTTGAAGATATAGAGATGGAAAGAGAATCACTATAATGAAAAAACTATATTTTATTCTGATTTTGGTAGTAGGGTTGTTTGGTCTTACTCATTGTGAGGACAAAAATAAAGAAGAATTTGGCAAACTCACCTTTGATGAAGAAGGCGATTGGATACATGGTGAAATACCCTTCTTTATTAACCACAACAATACGAAGGAGTTAGAAAACCTCCTCACTAAAATTGCGGAGAATGAACTTCCTGAAAGTGTTGGAGAGGCAGTCAGGGGAGTATGGGATAAAGGGGCAATAGAAATTATAGCCTGTTACAGCAATGGGTATTATGGTTTTAAGTTTGAAAAGGTGGATTTGCTGGTAACCGAAAAGAATGGTATTATACCTCCTCCCGTGGAAATGACCAATAAATTGATAGCCGACTATTTTGAAATTCCTTATAAGCTGGTGGTAAATCCTGTATACAGGGTGAGTGTGGGAGCTTACGAGTACAACTATACCTACTACTACCAAAGTGGGGCTGATTACGTACATGTAAGAAGGGATATCTACAATAATATCATAGAAATTGGCGCATTTTACGTGGAGAAAGATAAAATGGTGAATGTGAGTTTACCTCCAAAAATGCTGGAAGAGATATTGCCTGCACAAATAACCTATTATATGAATGAGAATTATAAGGATCAGGAAATATATAGGATGATTTTCACCAAAGGAAATGGCTATAGCCTCTACATTGACAACTATTATTTATCTTTCACGGAAGAAGGTCGTTTCAGGGAAAGAGGGGAATGGCACGTTATTTAATTTTTATGAAGAGACAAACT
>JBAYRG010000162.1:0-7126 GCA_041676805.1 Proteiniphilum sp. | reverse complement strand
ATGAATAGATGACGCCGTAGTCATTGGCCTTAATGGCATTTACCCGTGTCGTCTTCTGAGCAGATGCACCGACAGTGATAGTAAGGATAAGTACCGGGACTATATATTTTACTTTCATTATAATTCAGTTGTTATTCGATTGTAATTCGGTTGTTATTCAGTTGTTATTCGGTTGTTATTCAGTTGTAATTCAGTTGTAATTCGGTTGTTATTCGATTGTAATTCGGTTGTTATTCAGTTGTAATTCAGTTGTAATTCGGTTGTTATTCGATTGTAATTCGGTTGTTATTCAGTTGTAATTGAGTTATCCCGCAAAGCGGGAAATAACAGCGAAGCGAATAACGTGCGAAGCACAAATAACAATTGAATAACGCGAAGCACAAACTAATGAGCTGATTGGAATTGCTCCAAAAAGCGGACGTCATTCTCGGAGAACATCCGCAGGTCTTTCACCTGATACTTGAGATTGGTGATACGCTCAATTCCCATTCCTAACGCATAACCGGAATAAACTTTACTGTCAATACCGCAGTTCTCCAGCACGTTGGGATCTACCATGCCACATCCCAAAATCTCCACCCATCCGGTATATTTGCAGAACGGGCACCCTTTTCCCCCACAGATATTACAAGAAATATCCATCTCCGCGCTGGGCTCAGTGAAAGGAAAATAAGAAGGGCGAAGCCGTATCTTTGTCTGTTCGCCGAACATCTCCCTGGCAAAGAAGAGTAACGCCTGCTTCAGGTCGGCAAACGACACATCCTTATCAATATAAAGGGCTTCCACCTGATGGAAAAAGCAGTGGGCACGGTAGGAGATAGCTTCGTTCCTGTAGACGCGGCCCGGGCAGATAATCCGAATAGGGGGATTGTTCTTTTCCATCACGCGTGTCTGTACCGAAGAGGTATGCGTGCGTAATACGATCTGGGGATCACTCTGGATGAAAAAGGTGTCCTGCATGTCGCGTGCCGGATGATCATCTGCGAAGTTCAGTGATGAAAACACATGCCAATCATCCTCTACCTCCGGCCCTTCGGCAATGGAGAAGCCAAGCCGTTTGAAAATATCACATATCTCCTCTTTGACGATCGAAAGGGGATGGCGCGTTCCCAAAGGGATAGGATAAGCCGTACGTGACAGATCGATATCACTGTGGGCAGCACTACTGTGTTCAAACTGCTTCTTCAATAATTCTATCCTTTCGGTCGCTTTCTGTTTCAGTTCGTTCAACCGCATGCCTACTTCACGCTTCTGTTCAGCTGGGACAGTGCGGAAATCATCCATCAGTGAAGATATACTTCCTTTTTTACTCAGGTATTTTATTCGTGCCGCTTCTACCTTTTCCGGGGCGGAGACCGTCAGTTGCTCAATTTCAGAGAGGAGAGCCTCTATCTTTTTTATCATTGTCATTGAATCTTATAAACCTATATACAGTACAAAAATAGACATTTTATTACTATTTATCCCGGTTTTTGACCAAGATTTATTTGAAACCGCAACAGGATAAAGTTTAAATTACTACTTTTGTTAGATAAGTGCATTTTTAAAAAATGATTGACAGGGTACGTGGATTCATTGAAAAAGAAAAGCTATTGACGCCTGGCACTACAGTCATAGTAGGATTGAGCGGCGGAATGGATTCCATGGTGCTGCTCGATCTGCTTACTTTACTGGGATATCAGTGCGTGGCCGCCCATTGCAATTTTCATTTGCGTGGAGAGGAGTCAAACCGTGATGCCGCATTTGTAAAGAAATGGTGTAAAGGTATTGACATCCCTTTCACATCCATCGACTTCGATACCACCCAATATGCGGCTGACAAAAAAATATCTATTGAGATGGCGGCACGTGAATTGCGTTACGACTGGTTTGAGATTCTCCGCCGGCAGCATGACGCTGAAGCAGTAGCTGTGGCCCATCACAAGGATGATTCGGTGGAGACGGTGTTGCTTAACCTGATTCGGGGAACCGGTATCAAAGGGTTGGCAGGTATCATGCCAAGAAACAGGAGTGTGGTGCGTCCTCTTTTGTGTATGACTCGTGCCGAGATTGAGGAATATATCGCTGAGCGGGATATACCTTATGTATTCGACAGCACGAATGACGACGATATATTCCTTCGGAATTCACTTAGATTGAATATCATTCCTCAATTACAGAAACTGAATCCGTCAGTGAAAGATGCTATTTGGCGTACTTCCCGTAATCTTTCTGAAGCTGAAAAGGTGTACAGTACTTCTATACGGAATGCGATTGAGGAACTGTACCAGGAGGATAAAATAGATATAGCGAAATTAGGTGAAACCGCATCGCCACGGTCGATACTCTTTGAAATCCTTTCTCCGCTCGGTTTCGGTGCGTCAGTGATCGAGGATGTTTATCTCGGTATGGAGAGTGTTTCTGGAAAGACCTTCTATTCAAAGTCATACCGTCTTATCAAAGATCGTGATTTTTTTATTCTTGACCGGATAACCGATAATAATAGAGGTGAAGAGTTTGTTTATATTAGTTCAGAAGCGGAAGAGATCGCTGAACCGATTCACCTGGTGATACGGAAGAAAAAAATGCCTCTCTTTATAGAAAAAAATAGACGGTTTTTGTATGCTGATCTCACAAAATTGAAGTTTCCACTTACATTGAGGAGATGGGAAGAGGGTGACTGGTTCATCCCCTTCGGAATGAAAGGTAAAAAGAAAGTGAGTGATTATTTCATCGACAGGAAATATAATCTGAAGGAAAAAGAAAACGCATGGTTACTGCTCTCAGGGGATGAGATCGTATGGATTGTAGGGGAACGCCCCGACAACCGATATAAAATAACAGATGGGAGCAGAGACGTTTTTATTGTTGAAGTGATAAATAATGACCGCACAATAAAGGAAAAGTGAAAATTTTTTGGAATCGATGCAACCTTTTTCTCTTTTTTGCATCTATATTAATAGAGTAAAGAGTAAAGAGTAAAGAGTAAAGAATAAAGAATAAAGAGTAAGGAGTAAGGAGTAAGGAGTAAGGAGTAAGGAATAAAGAGTAAAGAGTAAGGAGTAAAGAGTGAAGAATTGACTAATGTGCTAATTGGATCATTGAATGAGGGTATCATCCAAATTTCATTGGTATATTATTCACTACTTTCCGATAAATCGGAACAAGTTGTCCCAATTTATCGGGATTATTCTAATCGGCATATTGATGATTATTTCTTCACTTTTAAGCTCTTATTTTTAAATTTTAAAATCCCAAGTTCAAATTTCTCAATTATATTAAAATATGAAAAATAATACATTCAAAGATTTACTGTTAGTGGGAGTATTTGTAGGTTTTGCCTATTATGTATCCCGTTATTATCAACAAAAAAAACAAAAAGAGCGAGAACTACGCGAAAGCCTCCATTTCCAATTATTTTAAGATTTTCTTTTTGGCGTCACCTTTCTGACGCTCTCTTTTGGAATTAAATTTTGTTCCGGCAATTTTTCAATGCCGGAATTTTTATACCTTTGCAGGTCAATAACAGTTTTATGCTTACACTCAGAATAATCAACGAAAACCCGGAAGAGGTTATACAGCAGCTGTCGAAAAAATATTTCGATGGGAAGGAGATCATCACTCAGATCACCGATCTGGATAATACGCGGCGCAAGACACAGACCCATCTCGACGCTCTACTTGGTGAAATCAACGCTATCTCCAAGTCGATCGGCCAACTTATGAAAGAGGGAAACAAGGAGGAGGCTGATGCTGCACGTGAGAGAGTATTATTGCTGAAAGAGACCTCCGGAGAACTTGGTGAGACACTGAAAGAGACAGAACAACAAATAGAGGCACTGCTGGTCGCTATACCTAACCTGCCGCACGTTTCCGTGCCGGAAGGACGTACGGCTGAGGAAAATCTGATTGAACGGAGTGGGGGAGAGTTCCCAACGCTGGGTGATAATTCCCTTCCTCATTGGGAGTTGGCTAAGAAATACGACCTGATCGATTTTGAACTGGGTGTGAAGATAACCGGAGCCGGCTTTCCGGTGTACAAGGGCAAAGGAGCAAGGCTTCAGCGTGCCCTGATCAATTTTTTCCTGGACAGCGCGCGTGATGCGGGATTCACTGAAGTGCAACCGCCTTATTTGGTCAATAGCGATTCAGGATTCGGAACGGGACAGCTGCCTGATAAAGAGGGACAAATGTATCATGTGGGATTGGACGACCTCTATCTTATCCCAACTGCGGAGGTACCCGTGACCAATATTTATCGTGATGTGATCCTCGATGAAAAGGAACTCCCCGTCAAGAATACCGCCTATTCAGCCTGTTTCCGCCGTGAAGCGGGTTCCTATGGGAAGGATGTGCGCGGGTTGAACCGTTTGCACCAATTCGATAAGGTGGAGATCGTATGTATTGACAAGCCGGAGAATTCTTACGCACGGCTCGACGAGATGGTCAGTTATGTACAGACACTGGTTGAGAAGCTAGAACTTCCGTGGCGTATCCTACGCCTTTGCGGAGGAGATATCAGTTTCACTTCGGCGTTGACGTTTGACTTCGAAGTCTACTCCGCCGCTCAAAAACGCTGGTTAGAAGTAAGTTCGGTCTCCAATTTTGAGAGCTACCAAGCTAACCGGCTGAAATGCCGCTACCGGAATGCCGATCGTAAGACAGAACTTTGCCATACCCTCAATGGTAGCGCTCTTGCTCTGCCACGTATCATGGCCGCCTTGCTGGAAAATAACCAGGAAGCTGAAGGTATACGGATTCCAGCACCGTTGGTAGCCTATTGTGGTTTTGACCTGATTGATTGAGTAAACAAAATTGCTCAACGAAAAAGTGAGGGAAATATCTCGTAAAGAAAAAAGAGCGATATTTATTTTTTTATTTTAAATGATTGTCATATCTTTGCACACCGAAAATTGAGAATATTCAAACAGCAGGATCAATGAAATTTGCATCAATCATCAGAGAGGCTTATAGAGTGATGATTAGTTATTTCACTGACCGGAAAAATAAAAATCAATATGAAGAAAGAGATTCATCCCAACAATTACCGTCCGGTAGTTTTCAAAGATATGTCGAATGAAGAAGTTTTCATTTCGCGATCTACTATTAACGCAAAAGAAACTATCGAAATCGACGGTGTTACTTATCCGTTGGTAAAACTTGAGATTACCAGTTCTTCGCATCCGTTCTATACCGGAAAACAAAAACTGGTAGATACGGCAGGACGGGTTGACAAGTTCATGAGCCGTTACGGAAACCGGAACAAGAATAAATAAATCCCGTACCCACAGGATTAATAATGTAACAAATGGCGGCGGTCTGGCAAAGATCGCCGCTATTTGTTATTTAAGTTATACATTGATTCTACACAAAATTATGTACTTTTGTCTCGTCTGGCAGGATGTGTAAATCAAACCTGTAATTTTTTATGTCGAGGGAAAATACTTGGGATTACAGATAATAACTAGAAAACCAATGAAACAAATAATTGAGTCATTTTTATTAAAAACGGAGATCCGGATTTTTACCCGGAAAAAGAAGATTTTAATAGTTCCGTTCATCCTATTATTTTGCCTCCCGCTACCGGCTCAGGTGCAATTGAATGATGATGCGAAAATAAGCCTTCTTACCGCTTCGCCTTGGTATGGGCCTATATATGCTTTCTTCGGCCATACCGGTATCCGTGTGCAGGATGATTCTACCGGCGTGGATGTGGTTTTTAATTATGGCTATTTTGATTCAACACAACCCCATTTCATCTATCACTTTATACGTGGAAAGACTGATTATATTGTGGGGGGAACTACTTTTGAGGCATTCCTGAGTGAATATGGATATCATGGACAACAGGTGATAGAACAAGAACTAAACCTCTCACCGGAGGAAAAACAACGACTATTTGATGCACTTGTCATCAACGCTTTACCCGAAAACAGAGGATATAGATATAACTATTTCTACGACAACTGTGCCACTCGTCCACGTGATATGGTGGAAAAATATACCGACGGAATCATCCAATATCTGTCGACTACATCCAATCAGTCTTATCGCGACCTGGTACACGAATGTGTGGACGGCTATCCCTGGACCAAGTTTGGCATCGACCTGCTGATTGGTAGTTCAGCGGACAGTATCATCGATGTGAGGGGAAAAATGTTTATTCCAGACTATCTGATGAGCTCTTTCGACGGAGCAACTATCCAAAAAGGCGATACATTGAGTATACCACTGGTGAAAAATAAAGAGATTCTTTTATCAGTTGATACAGAGATTAATAAAAGAGGCGAAGGGGTTATTTTTCCTCCTTTCCTAACAGCATTCGTATTGTTTCTTCTTACTATGGCCATCTCCCTGGTCCAAATTGTTAAACTGAACAGGACGCAGTTTGTTAGGCTTTATGATACCATACTGTTCTCGATCGCCGGAATGGCAGGTATAATTCTTCTGGTGCTGATGTTCTTCTCGGAACATCCAGCTACCAACCCCAACTGGAATTTTATTTGGCTCAATCCGTTTGCTTTGATTGCGGCATCTTTCTTCTGGATGAAATCAGCAAATAAAGCGGTTTATTTCTATCATTTTATTAACTTTGTACTCTTAACGCTTTTCCTCTTGCTATGGTGGTTGATACCACAGCAATTGCCGTTGGCAACAATCCCATTTTCAATGAGTTTATGGTTTAGATCGGGAACAAATATCTATATGTTGAGGAGAAAGCAGTTAAAAAACAAACAGTACACCACAAGTAGACACCTGAAAGCAGGATGGGGTGGACTGTAGATGAGTAAATGACAGAAACAGAGGCATGATTAGAATACTATCTTCACTGGTTGCTTTTTTTTCAATCACCACGTTTTTTGCGCAAACGCCTTCGGGAGAAATTCCGAAATTGGTGGTAGGTATTACTATTGACCAGTTCCGGGGTGATTACCTGGAAATGTTCAGGCACAAATTCGGAAACAGGGGATTCAACAGGTTGTTGAATAATGGTCTCGTCTACAGTAATCTCTATTACGATTTCCCCAACCTGAATAAGGCATCTGCTATTACGACCATCTTTACCGGTGCCAATCCTTCCTATCATGGAATTATGTCGGAGAAAAGATACTTGATAGAGTCGAATCGAGAAATATCCTCTTTCTTT
>JBAYRG010000161.1:0-7162 GCA_041676805.1 Proteiniphilum sp. | reverse complement strand
CTCTTAAGTTTCTTTTTATTATTTTTGCTGCGAATTAATCCATTAATGTGTAGTTTTGCGTTCAAAACCACACGCTAACTGCTGATTCCGCATGAGGCAACTATTACGATATATATTCTTATATTTTATACTGACCATCTTTTTGCAAGGTTTCTTTGTCCGCAAAGTAGCTGCTGCAACAGATCCGACAGTATGGGATACCATACCCGGGTCTCAAGCCATCACTTCGCAACAAGATACACTCCGGACAAGCCCCGATTCTGTCACGACAAAGCAGGTATTGGAAACTGCCGTAATTTACACGGCCCAGGATTCCATGGTGTTTACCGGCAAGAATATGGGTTATCTCTATGGAGATGCCGACGTCAAATACGGAAATTTGGCCATCAAAGGAGAATATATTACCATGGATCTGGACAGTAATATCATTTCGTCCACCTTTGGACTCGATTCGGCAGGGAAAGAGTTTGGATACCCCGTCTTCTCGGAAGGAGGAATGGAATATGAAATGAAAAAAGTACGTTACAATTTCGAGACTCGCAAGGCATTTATACACAATGTAGTAACACAACAGGGAGAGGGGAATATCGTAGCCAATGAAGCAAAAATGAATCCCGACAACTCGTTTTACATGCGCAATGCGAAATATACTACGTGCGACCAGCATGATCATCCGCATTTCTATCTGAACCTTTCGAAAGCAAAAGTGCGTCCGGACAAGGATGTGGTTACCGGCCCGGCGTGGCTGGTAGTGGCTGACGTGCCACTATTTCCTATTGTACTTCCTTTCGCCTTCTTCCCTTTTACAAAAACCTATTCGTCGGGGATTATCATGCCGAGTTATGGTGATGAGATGACCCGCGGCTTCTATCTTCACAACGGTGGATATTATTTTGCGTTGAGCGATTATATAGATCTCGCCCTGACAGGGGAGATTTACACAAAAGGTTCATGGGGAGCCGGTGCACGGTCAAACTACCGCAAACGGTATAAATATTCCGGCAACTTCAATCTATATTACCTCAATACGGTCACCGGAGAGAAAGAACTCAAGAAAGTGGTGCCTGAGGCTTACTCTGAAGCGAAAGACCTCCGTATCAACTGGACTCATTCTCAAGATCCGAAAGCCAACATGTACCGCACCCTCTCTGCCAGTGTGAACTTCTCCACCAGCAGAAATAACCACCGGGATCTTAGCCGGCTCTATTCGCGGGAAGCCTCCAACAACACCAAAAGCTCCAGCGTGAACCTCACACAGCGTTTTCCCGATTCGCCATGGAGCCTCTCAGCCACTATGAGCATCAACCAGGTATCGCGCGACTCCACTATTGCCGCTACCTTCCCCAACCTCTCGCTCAACATGAGCCGTATCTTTCCATTAAAAAGAAAAAACGCGGTGGGTGCGGAACGATGGTACGAAAAAATATCAATGAGTTACTCCGGCGAGTTCCGCAACTCAATCACCACCAAAGAGGACCGGTTCCTAAAAGCAAATATTGTCCGCGACTGGACAAATGGCATGCGTCATAGCATTCCGGTGAGTGCTACTTTTACACTATTCGATTTCATTCAGGTATCACCCTCATTCAATTATAACGAACGTTGGTACACCGGGGCCCATAAACAAGCCTGGGATCCTGTTGCCAAGAAGCATGTCCCCGTCGATACCATATATGGACTGAAACGTGTCTATGATTACAGAACCTCCCTCAGTGCCGAAACAAAACTCTATGGGATGTACACTCCCTGGAAAATTTTTGGAGACAAGGTGCAAACAATCCGACATGTATTTTCCCCCAGTATCAGCCTGAGTTACCAACCGGATTTTGGTGATCCAAAATATAGGTTTTTTGAAACCTACAGTTACAAGAACGAATATGGCGAAGATATGGAATATACCTATTCACCCTACTCCACCATGATGTTCGGAACTGCTCCCAAGGGCGAGAGTGGAAATATCGGTTTCAATTTCAAAAATAACGTCGAAATGAAAGTCCGGAACGACAAAGATTCTACGGGCGTCCGGAAGATAAGCCTGATTGATGACCTTGGATTCAGTTTCGACTATAATATGATGGCCGATTCCATGAAATGGAGTATGATTAATTCCAATATCCGTTTAAAGCTGACGAAATCATATACCCTCAGTCTCAACGCCACTTGGGATCCCTATATCTATGAACTCGATCACAACGGCTCTCCCCGCCATGTAGATAAATTAAGGATCCTCAACGGAAAAGGGATAGGAAAGCTGGTGAGTACCGGCACCTCCTTCTCCTACTCACTGAACCAGGATACTTTTAAAAAATTGTTCAGCCGTGGTGATGACAAAGCCAAGGGGAGTGAGAATGAACCGGATCCGGATTTACCGGATGACGGTACAATGGGAGCAAATCCGTATGAAGAGGCCGGAAGAAGGGCCACGTTAGACCAATCCGACAACTCAATGGGCGAGTTCGACAGCGATGGTTACCTGAATAATTCAGTGAATTGGAACCTCTCATTTAATTATTCGATGCGTTACGGACCCGGGGAATTCAATTTCGATCGTATGGAATACAAAGGAAAGCTCAACCACAGCTTCGGGATGAGCGGCTCTATCCAGCCCACCAAGAACTGGAATTTCACTTTCAATACCGATTACAATTTCGAACTCAACAGATTTACCAGTATCAACTGTACACTCACCCGCAACCTGCATTGCTGGAGCATGTCCGCCAGCTTTATTCCTATCGGTCCCTATAAATCCTATAACTTCACTATCCGCGCCGACTCTTCACTACTGCAAGACCTGAAGTGGGACGAGCGCAGTTCGCCGTATGACAGGGGAGCAAGTTGGTATTAAGGAAGTGGAAATCTGCGGGTAAGTGAGAGCAAAAACGAGTTTACTTGGGTTTGCCAAGCGATAGCAGATTGTGCGAAGCGAAAGGTGGCTCAGTGATGTGATGATCCCGACAACTTGTCCCGATCTATCGGGAAGTCGGGACAGGTAGTGATGATTCAACGATTTGTGGCTGAGTGTTATTTTTGCTCTCCCCAGAGTTTCTTCATAAGATCGTTCATTTTTGCTTCGGCAGGATTGGGTTGAGATTGCCAAAACCGGCTATTTTTTAACTCTTTGGGAAGATATTCCTGCTTCACGAAATTATTTTCATAGTCGTGCGCATACTTATACTCCTTACCGTAATCGAGCTCCTTCATCAGCGAAGTAGGTGCATTACGCAGATGTAACGGTACCGGCAGATTACCGGTCTGTTCCACTTTCGCAATGGCACTGTCAATGGCCAGATAGGCCGAATTGCTTTTAGGAGATGCCGCCAGATAGATAGTTGTCTCAGCCAATACGATACGCCCTTCCGGCCAGCCGATCTTTTGCAAAGTATCGAAGCAGGCATTCGCCAACAACAACGCATTAGGATTCGCCAGGCCGATGTCTTCCGCGGCAGAGATAACCAACCTGCGGGCGATAAACTTAGGATCTTCCCCACCCGCCACCATCCGTGCCAGCCAGTAGATCGCCGCATCAGGATCACTCCCCCTGATCGATTTGATAAATGCGGAAATAATATCATAATGCATCTCACCGCCCTTGTCATACGCTGCCGGATTCTCCTGTAGCCGCTCGGTCACCATCTTGTCGGTGACAACGATCGCCTCATCACTGTCGGATGCAACCGCCAGATCCAGGATATTGAGTAATTTCCGGGCATCACCACCCGAGAAACGGAATAGCGCATCGGTCTCCTTGACCTCTATTTTCTTCTCTTTCAGGATATGATCTTCTGTAAGCGCCCGGCTCAGCAGTTGCTCCAGCTCCTGCTTTTCCAATGATCTCAACACATAGACCTGGCAACGGGAAAGCAAGGGACGGATCACCTCAAACGAGGGGTTTTCGGTAGTAGCGCCAATCAGCGTAATGATACCCGTCTCCACCGCATTCAACAATGAGTCCTGTTGCGATTTACTGAAACGGTGTATTTCGTCGATAAACAAAATGGGAGCTGATGATTCGAAAAAACGGTTGTTTTTGGCCTTTTCAATCACTTCACGCACATCCTTCACGCCCGAATTGATGGCACTCAACTTGTAAAAAGGGGCATTCAGCGTATTGGCGATAATATTGGCAAGGGTGGTCTTTCCTACTCCGGGAGGCCCCCATAGGATGATGGAAGGGATTCTTCCCGAGTCGATCATCCGGCGCAACACAGCTCCCTTGCCGATCAGGTGCGATTGTCCGATCAGTTCATCAAGATGTTGCGGCCGGAGCCGCTCGGCAAGAGGTGAGCTCATAGAAATTTTGTTTAGAAGATGTTTTACAAAGTTAGTATTTCTTACAGGAAATGCTAACTTTGTAACTTAAAATCAATAAGTCACCCAATGCAATTCACTCCATTATTATCTCTTTTTGGGAATCTGGAACAATTGGATACAATCCGGTTGAACTTTAATCAGGAGAGTGTCAACTTGATGAATATCGCCATCGCCTTTATCATGTTCGGCGTGGCACTAAGCATTAAACCCCAGCACTTTAAAATATTGGCATTCAATCCTAAGCCGGTTTTATTGGGGGTTGTCGCACAATATCTCCTCCTCCCGGCACTCACTTTTTTGTTGGTGATTATCCTGCGTCCCAGTACTGCCGTAGCGTTAGGAATGATCCTCGTGGCAGCCTGCCCCGGTGGTAATGTATCGAATTTAATCTCCGCCATATCAAAATCGAACATCACCCTATCAGTGAGTCTCACAGCCATCACCACCGTGATGAGCCTCTTTATGACACCATTCAATTTTGCTTTCTGGGGTGGCCTTTATGCCAAACATTCTCCTCTTCTGGTCCCCATCACCATCGATCCGGTGGAGATGTTCCGGACGGTCTTCCTGATTCTGGGTATCCCGGTAATCTTAGGAATGTTTGTGGGGATGAAGTTTCCGAAATTTACAAAAATGGTGGAAAAACCGGTACAGGCCGCTTCCATTATTTTTTTCATTGGATTTATCGTAGCTGCGCTGGCCGGCAATTTCAACCTGTTTCTCCGGTATATCCACCTGATATTCTTTCTTGTGCTTATACATAACGGGTTAGCTTTCTTAAGTGGATATTTCCTTCCCAAATCATTAAAAGTAGGTGAAATAAATTGTAGGACCATCTCCATTGAGACCGGTATCCAGAACTCGGGACTGGGACTTGCCCTGATCTTCAATCCAAGGATATTCCCTCCCGAGTTGCATTTGGGAGGAATGGCATTTATTGCCGCATGGTGGGGAATATGGCATATCGTTGCCGGGCTCTTATTGGCTTTCTATTGGAGAAGACGCATAACTGGTTCCCCAGTCCTATACTAAACCAAGTTTGTGTACTGACAATATTGATTAAAATACTCAAGATATGATAGACCGTTACGATTTTCGATATACTTTGGCCAAGATACCGGTGAATACCGCTCTGAGATTAAACTTTAGAAAGCTGGTATTTATCGGGAAGAAGGAGAATGTTTCCAAGAAGAGAGCAATCATCTTCGCTCCCAACCACCGCAATGCATTGATAGATGCCTTGATGTTGGTTTTCTCCAGTTATCACCTTAAACAGATCGTCTTCCTGGCACGTGCCGATATTTTTAAGAAGAGCTTCGTGGCATGGCTACTGAAAGGGATGCGTATCATGCCGGTCTTCCGTATCCGTGACGGTAAAGACAATCTCGACAAGAACAATGAGATTTTCGACAATGCCGCACGTATCCTACACAAGAATAACCCGATCGCGCTTTTTCCCGAGGCAAGACATAACCCCAGGCAATCACTGCTGCCGGTACAAAAGGCTGTCCCACGCATCATATTACCCACCGAGGCATCGGTCGATTTTCAACTTCGGAGCCAGATTGTTCCCGTATCCATCTATTACAGGGATATGTTCGGCCTTTTATCGGATGCTTATATCACTTTCGGCTCACCTATTGAAGTTTCCGATTATAAGGATATTTATTATGAAAATCCTGTACTGGCAATCAACCAATTGAGGCAGGAGTTGGAGAAACGTCTCAAGTCGATGGTCGTTGATATATGGAATGATGAATTTTATGACGAATATTGTCATGCCATTGACTGGAACGGCGACCGGATTACGCGGAAAAGATTCCCCGGAAGGAAGGACGGTTTTCTCCAGGCAGCACTTTATACCGTAAGAAAACTGGATGAGATATATGAAAATGACCGTGTAGAATTCGACCGTAAAATAGCCGGCTTCCGTGAAGCCCATACACTATTGAAAGAACAGGGACTCACATCGAAAGACCGGATATGGGAACCATCATCCGGATCGAACCTCTTCATCCGTTTCACGGCACTTATCCTCTCTGCCCCTGTAGCATTTCTGGGATTGCTGAATGGTATCTTCCCCATTCTAATCAATAAAAAGTTATCAGGTCTATTTAAGGACAAGCAATTTATTCCTTCTGCAAGGTATGCGTCGGGACTCTTTTTTATCCCTATATTCAACCTGATCCAGTCGCTGATCGTCGGGATTGTCACAAAGAACTGGCTTCTGTCGCTCGGCTATTTTATTCTGATGCCCCTCATCTTTTATTTTGGACTCTACTGGCGCAAATGGTTCAAAGCAGCACAGCGCGACAACAAAGTACGGCGGTTCAAAAAGCAACACCCGACTATCTGGAGCCGGGTGTTAGAGATGATTCGATTGTGATTTGGCTATTGAATTGTTGAACTACTAATTATTTCCAAACCACACACTATTTCATCATTCAACTATATCTATCATTCCTGACTTGTCCCTTTTAGTGCGGTGGAAATTGGCCTGTTAACAGTGAAGGCATATAAAAAACACTACTGTCTGGTTATGCAAACAGTAGTGTCAAAAAAATATATTTTCAATTCAATTTTATTTATAGATCGGGGAAATCCACTTTTCCGGGCCTTTTTCAAGACTTTCTGCCGCCCACCTGATACCACGTTTCATGACCTCGAGTGCTTCGGGCACATTAAAGTCACTTGCCACATGCCCCAAAGAAGAGTAGAAAACGCGTCCCTTGCCGAACTGTTTCTTCCATACTACGGGAATTATTGCTCCTTCAATCCAGTCGTTATGCTCTCCCGAGAAAGTAGTTGTCGCCAATACTTTTATGTTCGGGTCGACATGCATGAAATATTG
>JBAYRG010000160.1:0-7166 GCA_041676805.1 Proteiniphilum sp. | reverse complement strand
TATTGAAGATGATATGATCGATAAATTTGCCAAAGCGTTGAATGTAGCCCCTGAACTAATCAAGGAACTCGAAGAAGACCCGGTAACCTTTATCATTGAAAACAATACATTTGAAAACGGAAGCGTGGGTAATATAGCGTCCACAAATGAAAATTTTGGTAACACATACAATCCCATCGAACAAATTCTCGAACTGACCAAGGAAAAAACCGTCCTGTATGAACGGATGCTTGAACTCGAAAAAGAGAAATGCGCTCTTTTAGAACAGATGTTGAAAGATAAGAAGTAAGATTCCGGTTTTTCCTTTCTGATCATTATCTGATAGAATGTCAAAGATTTAATATTATTTTCAAAATGACACGAGAAGCGATTATTCAAAAAGCAGTATCTTCTTTATCTAAACTTTCACAAAGTAAGGTGGAGGAGGTAATCGATTTTGTCGAGCTTCTTCTTCAAAAGCAAGAAAATGATGAAATTCAAAAAATTATTTATAATGTAGTTGATAATCAGGATACATTTAATTTCTTGAGAGAAGAGGACGATATTTATCATTTATCGGATGCAAAAGAGTTATACTGATGTCGTAGCCTTTGGAAGATAAAAAACTTGTGCGTACATTTGCGCAATTTTTTTACTTCTTTTTAGGTTATTACGATGAACTATCTGGTTACTATCGGGCTTTTGATCTGTTCGAATGTTTTTATGACCTTCGCTTGGTACGGTCATTTGAAATTGACTGAAAATGTATGGTTCAGTAAACTGCCGCTTATCGGCGTGATTGTGTTCAGTTGGTTGATTGCCTTTTTCGAATACTGCTTTCAGGTGCCGGCAAACCGTATCGGATTTGAAGGGAACGGGGGGAGTTTCTCTCTCCTGCAACTGAAAGTGATGCAGGAAGTCATTACATTAGTCGTATTTGTCGTTTTCTCCTTCCTCGCTTTCGGTACCCAATTAAAATGGAATCACCTCCTTGGATTCGTCTTTCTTGTATTAGCGGTTTATTTTATTTTTAAGGGATGATTCTCTTTTTGTTAATCTTTCAGGCAACCGATCGGTACTACATAAACGCCATCTTTCCTATGGTAAGCATATTGACCTACTCCTGTAAGAAGCATCAGAAATGAGGGGGAGTTCATTCTTGTAGTGTCTATTTTATCGGCTAATTGCTTGAGCGTATTGGCTCCTGCTTCAATTAAACTGTCGCCACCCAGTTTTACCTCTATCAATCCAAAACTGCCATTACGCAGATGTACTACTGCATCGCACTCTAATCCGTTCTTGTCCCGATAGTGATATACTTGCCCGTCAAGCGCATCAGCATATACGCGAAGATCACGTATGGCCATGGTTTCAAAAAGTAAACCGAAGGTGTTCAGGTCTCCTATTAAATCTTCGGGGCCAAGCCCAAGTGCAGCAGCAGCTATTGATGGATCCACAAAATAACGGGTGTCAGAGGTGCGAATGGAGGTTTTTGACCTGAGATTGGGGTTCCATGCCGGCATCTCTTCAACGACGAATATTTTCCTCAGGGCATTGATATATGAACCGATGGTTTCTTCAGTCATGTTCCCATTCTTGTTACTCTCCAAATCCTTGTATAGGGTGCTGATGGGTACTTGTTGTCCTTGGTGCCGGGCATAAGAACGCAACAGCCTTCTGGTAAATTCAGGACTTCTGCTTACTCCATCTACCCCGGAAATGTCCCTGTTAGCAACGGCCTCCACGTAATTTATGGCTTGACGTAGCGCTGCTTTTGAGGTTAAACTGAGAGATCCCGGCCAACCTCCCCGGCAAATCAGATAAGCCAATTCGTGTAAGGACATGTCAGTTGCAATGGCTGACTCCACATCTCCTTTGAACAATGCTTCGAGACTGACGACCCCATTTGACTCCCCGGATTCATGTAAACTCATTGGCCTCATTGTGAGCCATGCAAATCTGCCGGTTCCTGAATGGGTTAATTCCGACATATCCGGCGGAACGCTTGATCCGGTGAAAATAAATTGTCCGGGTAGTCGTCTGCGACTCACTTCAAATCGTGCCGCATCCCATAATTTCGGAGCCAGCTGCCATTCGTCAATCAGTCTGGGTGTATCTCCCTGGAAAAGAATTTCCGGGTCTGTTTCGGCCAATAGCAAATTGACCTGACGTGTCTTTGGCGCATCCAGATATAACACGCTCTTGGCTTGCTGTTCCGCGGTAGTGGTTTTTCCACACCATTTCGGGCCTTGAATCAAGACTACCCCTGCTGCTGCGAGTTGTTCTTGTAGCATTTTGTCCGCTATTCTCGGTATATAAGCCAATGGTGTATCCATACTCTTTTTCTTGTTAGATAATATTGAATATTCCGGATACAAATATAATATGTTTTTCTTTGGTTACAAATTCTTTATGGATTTTTATTCGGTTAGTTGGCCGATTTTCACTCGGTCAGTTGGCAGTTTTTTATTCAGTAATTTGGCAAAATAGGAGACTTACTTCACTAACTCCTCAAACAATCGATCAAAAGTTTTGTCCAGATTATCAGTCTTTCCGGGGTGGGGGCGTGACGACTGGATGATGGAGCTGCGTACGGCGGTCAGCCAGCGGAAGCGTTCGGGGATGTCCAGTTGCGCTATGGGGCCACACTTTGGGTTACCTTGTGCAATTTGTTTGTGTGTCTCCAGGTTTTCGATCACATCATCATAATTTGCTTCGGAGTGCATCAGCCTGAATTTCTCGGGGCAGAGATGGTATTCAAACCGGATATATTTTTCCCGTTTGCAGAAAAGGATGAGTCCGACATTGAAAAATTCTTCCCTTTCAATCCTCGGTACCAGTCGAATAACGGCATAGTGGTACAGTTTATCCTCTTGCATTTTTGGCGGTATTTAGAAAGTTTTGGGAATGCTGTAATCGTATTCTCAAAAAATTGAGATAGACTCTTCTTATCTCATCGGGAGTCTCTTGCGTATGGTGTCGTGTCCTGCACCACGGAATTTCAACACATATTTAAATCCGTCATCCGCTTCTGCCAATGCAGGTAGAGATCCACCTTCCCGTAAGGGCAGGATGTAACGGAGAACTTTTACCGTGCGTAGTGATATATCTTTTCCCATCAACTGCAAAGATAACCTCTACTAAACGATTTTATCCAATCATTGTTGAATAAAATTTATTTTGTTTATTAGAACGATAATCTCATTCAATAATATTGGTTGATTCTACCGGTATGCAACCTTTGGCGTACATCTCCTGTAAGGCTTTTTCATCGTCACCGGGCTCCAGATTGACTGCCGCTATGGCATCGGTAACCACAAAGGTTTGGAAACCCTGCGTTATCGCATCAATGGCTGACGCCTTGACACAATAATCGGTAGCGAGGCCGCATACATAAAGCTGTTCGATATTGTTTTCCCGAAGAAAACCGGTGAGCGATCTGTTTGTCGCTTCAAAAGCGGAATAACCATCGTCTTTGTTGTCTGTGCCTTTCAGCAGTTTGAGGTCTATTTTGTCAATGTCCAGATCGGGATGAAATTCAGCTCCCTTTGTTCCGGCCACGCAATGTGCCGGCCATTTCTCAAAATGTACCGTCTTTTCCGGATGCCAGTCCTGCGACGAGATCACCAGGTCGAATTTATCCATTATCCCGTTAATTGGCGGAACCACCTTATCTCCATCTTCTACCGCCAGAGCTCCTCCCGGACAGAAGTCATTTTGCACATCCACTATAAGTAATGCTCGTCTCATTGTTTCCTGTTTTTATTATAATAACAAGTAAACAGTGTGTAGAGTTCGACTTGGTTCAAGCCGTTTGTTTTATTGCGCAGTTTGGGAAACGGCTGTTTTATTTGTTAAATCTGTGCTGTCGGCTAACTTTTTCTGCGTGCGGGGATTAATTCCCATCATTTCGAGGTGGCAATGCAACAGTTCGCCTGTTTTTTCGTCACGTAGATGAAGCCCATTTCCCTGACAATATTTATATGATTTACAGGTGGCACATTTCCCTGTTTTTGTCCATGATCGGTTGCGCATAATCTGGTAACGGTTGTTCCAGACCGTCCAGAAGTCATCCCGGTAGATATTACCCTGTATATAATCACCCCTGAGGCTGGGACAGGCACCTATGTCGCCGTTGGCAAGCACAGATGCGATATTGATACCGGCCTGGCAAAAGAATGGAGTATCACGTACCTCCATTTCATAATCGGACAGATATCCTTCGCAACCGTATGATACGTTGATCCCTCCTTCTTGACGGGTGTCACGGATAAAATCCATCATTTGCCGGAATTCTCCGGTTGATAGTTTCAGGAGCGGGTTGTCTTTGGCCCGACCTTTCGGGAAGACAGTAAACAGCCGCCAATTCGTTACCCCTAAAGAAAGGAGTAAGTCGCGTAACTTGGGTAGATCGGCAATGTTATTCTTATTGACGCAAGTTACCACATCGTATACCAGACCGGGTGTTGACACTACCCTGAAAATGGCATTGACCGCCCGTAACCAGGAACCTTTCTTTCCTCTGAACCAGTCGTGTGACTCTTCCGTGTAACCATCCAGGCTGATTGTCACAGAACGTAGCCCCGCATTGAGTAGCGACTGGAGCCTTCTTTCATCCAACCCCCAACCATTGGTTACAAATCCCCATGGATACCCCATATCGTACATCGTCTTTCCACATTCTTCCAAATCTCTGCGTGCCAACGGCTCACCCCCGGTAAGTACAATCATGGTTTTGTGAGGATTCACATGTGGACGAATATCGGCAAGTATCTTCAGGAAATCCTCTCTTGGCATATCTGGAACAGCTGCCTCTCTTGTACAATCGCTTCCACAATGCACACAATTGAAGTTGCACCGTAAGGTACATTCCCAGAAGAGATAAGACAGCGTATGCAGTTTGCTCTGCGTAACCTTATGTTGCTGGTAAAGAGAAAGAATAAGTTTCTTTTTCAGATTCATAAGACCTTGATTGATTTTTTATTTACCTTCTGGTTCTTTGTGGTTCGTGGGAATTATTTTATACATTGGTATCGGACCGGGATGTCTGACAAGCTTGAAATCAGCTTTTCCTTCGAACTTGCCATTGTACCAGTTTTTTCTCTTTTCAGTTTGTTTCAACTCACTTACTTTTATCCGTATAGTGTCGGATTGGTATACACCGTTGTCGATATCCGAAGTATAGACCACCATATCTTTCGGGCCGAAAGCTGTTTCCGAGAAGTTCAATTCATAGTTTCCGCCGGCATCCGTTTTTACCGTATCATTTCCGTAAGGGTGCCAATTGGACTTGCGGATGACAGCCATATTCTCAATTGGTTGTTGGTTCTGTGCATCACTGACATTCCCTTTGACAACGAAATCCGCAGTGGGGGTGCCGTACTCTACTCGAGGCTCTATTATATCGCAGGAGGTATAAAGCCCTAAAGCGGTCAAGATCCAGGCGACAATCTTTCCATAGGTTTTTAAGACAAATCTCTTCATAAGCTATTAGTTAGGATTGACAGACGAATACTTTAGTGACAAATAGACAGCTGACAAAACTTGAATTATATTAATATAGATGAAAAAAACAGGGAAACGTTGCACCAAAAGGATTTTTTTCACAATTGTCCTTCTTAGAGAAAAAAATCACTAATTGTGGTGATTGACGCGCCTCTCATTTTACTATTCCTTTGTAACTGGTTTTTTTATATCACAGTATAGAGAACAGATTCTATCTGTTGAAATGATTAGTGAAACACGCTTGAAAAAAATGTCTAATGAAAAAATTGATTTTTTTAATATTTATTTGCTGTAATACACTTTTTGTATTTGCAGATGTCAATGATCCAGCCAAAGAGAAGGTCAATCCCGGTGATACACTGAAAATATATTACCTGAATGAGGTGGTGATAAGCAGTTCGGTAAAAGAGACCAATGAATTGAAGAGTCTGCCTACAGCGGTATCGGTGGTATCTCCCCGGCAATTAGAGGATGCCCGGATAGAGTCATTACCACGCTTGAGTGCTTTTATCCCTAATTTTTTCATTCCCTCCTATGGTTCAAAAGTATCTACACCCATTTATATCCGTGGTGTGGGTGCCCGTCTCGGATCGCAGACAGTAAGCCTTTATGTGGATAATGTGCCCAGTTTCAGCCCGTCGGCATTCGATTTTGAATTCCAGGATATCCAACGGATCGAAGTGCTTCGCGGGGCGCAGGGTACGTTGTATGGAAGAAATGCCATCGGAGGCATAGTGAATATCTACACCCTTTCACCTCTCTCTTTTCAGGGAACAAAACTGACGGTGAGCGGTGGCAATTATGGTCAGTTTTCTGTAAAAGCATCGGACTACAGGAAGCTTTCCGACCGTTTCGGCCTCTCCGTAGCCGGTTATTACAAGCGTGATGATGGTTATTTTATGAACAGCTATACCGGAAAGAAAGTGGATGCTTCTGAAAATGCAGGAGGCCGGTTTAAACTGGAGTGGCAGGCTTCCCCTTCGTTCAAGGCGATTTTCTTTGGGGATTACGACTATGTCTCCGGAGGTGCTTTTCCTTATATGCATGAGGATTCCATGGCGGTCAGTTTCAATGAGCCGTCATCGTACGACCGTCATCTTGTTACCAACGGGTTGTCGCTCGATTATATCGGAAATGGTTATACCATCCACTCTACCACAGGCTTTCAATATCTCAAAGATGATATGAAGATGGACCAGGATTATTCAGATAAATCGGTGTTTTCTATTAACCAGAAACAAAAACAACATTCCGTAAGCCAGGAGGTGACTGTGAAATCGGATGCGCAAGGGAATTACCGGTGGGTAATAGGCGCTTTTGGCTTTGTGGATAATCGGGAAATCGATACACCGGTGGCGCTTAAGAAAGATATGATTACAGTGATGCAACGCCCTTTAGATAAGCTGATGGAGATTATTGGAGCACCTCTTCGCCTGGTGTATGACCATGACCGGATCGACCTTCCGGGGATATACACCAAACCATCGCGCGGGTTGGCCCTGTTTCATCAATCCACGCTTCACAACCTTTTTGGTGTGGAGGGATTTTCGGCTACTGCCGGTATCCGGTTCGATTATGAGCATACAGGTCTCGATTATTTCACTGAAAGTGATGGGGGAGATATTACTATGATGTTTCAAACTCCCAGGCCTATAGATCCCATACCTGTGGAAGGAGACACC
>JBAYRG010000159.1:0-7173 GCA_041676805.1 Proteiniphilum sp. | reverse complement strand
GTGGCGGCGGTCACCACCACCGGCTTTGCCACAGCCGATTTTCAGCTGTGGGGTTCCGGCTACTGGCTTCTTTTTCTGACGATGATCCTCTTTTGCGGTAGTGAAGGCTCTACCTCCGGTGGCATGAAGATATCCCGCCTGATCGCACTTTCAAAAAATGCATTATTGGTCTTCAAGCGTCAGGTGCATCCCAACGCCCTCTATGTGGTGAAGATGAACCGGAAAGTAATTACCGGGGAAACTATGTCAAGGCTATTTGCTTTCGTCTTCCTCTATATCACCCTTACGGTTATCAGCGCAGTCATACTAAGTCTCACGGGAATGAATTTCGAAGAATCAATCGGCGTGTCACTCTCCTCCATCAGCAACTATGGCTTCGGACTGGGTTCATACGGACCCAGCGGCACATTTGAATCGGCCACCCCTTTTATGAAATACTATCTCAGTTTCCTTATGCTGGTAGGACGCCTTGAGATATTTACCGTGCTCTCCCTCTTCATCCCCGGATTCTGGAAAAGATGATTGGAATTATATCGTCGTGTAATTTTTAATTTCTAAAAAAGACGGTATCATCAATCGCATCGATCACGATTGGTTTGGTCTTGTCCACTTTCCCGGCCAGCAGGTCTTTCGAGAGTTGGTTCAGCACCTTTCTTTGAATCAACCGTTTCACCGGGCGTGCCCCGAATTCGGGATCAAAACCGGCTATGGAGATACTTCTCACCGCTTCTTCGGTATATTTCAATTCGATACCATTTTCCGATAACATCTTTCCTACGCCATCGAGCTGTATACGGACAATCTGTTCAATTTCGCTCTCGTTCAACGGAGCAAACATGATGATATCATCAATCCGGTTCAGGAATTCAGGACGGATAGTCCTTTTCAACATATCCATCACTAAGTTCCGGGTATTGTCGATGATCTCTTCCCGATTTGAAGGGGTGATCCTCTCAAAATTCTCACGGATCAGGCTCGAACCCATATTGGAGGTCATGATGATGATGGTATTCTTGAAGTTCACCACCCTACCCTTGTTGTCGGTCAACCGCCCGTCATCCAACACCTGCAGGAGGATATTGAACACATCGGGATGCGCTTTCTCAATCTCGTCGAACAACACCACCGAATAGGGCTTGCGTCGGATTGCTTCGGTCAATTGTCCCCCTTCATCATAGCCCACATATCCCGGAGGCGCACCGATCAGCCGGGTAGCGCTGAATTTCTCCTGATACTCGCTCATATCGATACGGGTCATCATATTCTCATCATCGAAGAGGTATTCGGCCAAAGCTTTGGCCAGTTCGGTCTTACCCACACCCGTGGTACCTAAGAAGATAAAAGAACCCACAGGCCGTTTTGGGTCGCTCAACCCGGCACGGTTACGGCGAACCGCATCGGCCACGGCAGTGATGGCTTCATCCTGACCGACGACACGCCTATGAAGCTCCTCTTCCAGATGAAGCAATTTCTCCCGCTCGCTCTGCATCATCTTGCTGACAGGAATACCGGTCCACCGCGACACCACGTCGGCAATATCTTCGGAGTCGACCTCCTCCTTGATCATCGCGCGGCCACCCTGGCGTTCGTGCAACTGCTCCTGCAGCTCCTCGATCTCGGTCTCTTTCTCCTTGATGGTTCCATAGCGCAATTCGGCTACCCTGCCATAATCACCTTCCCGTTCGGCGCGCTCTGCCTCAAACTTGGCATTTTCAATGTCGATCTTATCCTGTTGTATCTTATTGATAATCTCCTTTTCGGATTGCCATTTGGCCTTGTATTCCGACTCTTCGTCGCGCAGGTCTTCAATCTGCTTGGTAAGCAGTTCCTCCTTTTGCGTATCATTTTCACGACGTATCGCTTCACGTTCTATCTCCAGCTGCTTGATCCTACGCATGATCTCATCCAGCTCTTCGGGAACGGAATCGACCTCCATACGCAGTTTGGCAGCCGCCTCGTCCATTAGGTCGATTGCCTTGTCGGGTAGGAACCGATCGGTGATATAACGGCTCGAAAGCTGTACGGCGGCAATGATCGCTTCGTCTTTGATACGCACCTTATGGTGGTTTTCATACCGCTCTTTCAATCCTCGGAGGATCGAGATGCTGTCCGATTCACTGGGTTCATCCACCATCACCGTCTGGAAACGGCGTTCCAACGCTTTATCTTTCTCGAAATATTTCTGATACTCATCCAGCGTGGTAGCTCCGATAGCGCGCAGTTCACCCCGTGCCAGGGCCGGCTTCAGGATATTGGCGGCATCCATCGCCCCTTCGCTCTTTCCGGCACCGACCAGTGTGTGGATCTCATCGATGAAAAGGATAATCTCCCCTTCCGACTTCACCACTTCGTTGATCACCGATTTCAACCGTTCCTCGAATTCACCCTTGTATTTCGCACCGGCAATCAGCGCTCCCATATCCAGCGAGTATATCTGTTTACTTTTGAGATTTTCCGGCACATCACCCCGCACGATACGGTAGGCCAGCCCCTCGGCAATAGCAGTCTTACCCGTTCCCGGCTCACCGATCAGGATAGGATTGTTCTTGGTACGACGGCTCAGAATCTGCAAGACACGGCGGATCTCTTCATCCCTGCCGATCACAGGATCCAACTTACCATTGCGCGCACGTTCCGTAAGGTTCACCGCATATTTGGCCAGCGACTGATAGCTGTCTTCCGCCGACTGGCTGGTCACCTTCTCCCCTTTACGCAGCTCCTGGATAGCCGCCTGCAACTGATTCAACGAAATACCGGCATCTTTCATCATCTGCGAAGCACTGTTCTTTTCATTCAATATGGCCAGCAGCAGATGCTCCAGCGATACAAACTGGTCACCCATCTTGCTGGTAAAATCGGTTGCTTTCTGAAAGACAGCATTGGTCTCCCTGCTCAGCATGGGTTCACCCCCAGATACACGCGGGAACGACTCGATCTCCTTGTCGAGCACCCTCTCCAGGTTTTGAGGATTCACACCCAGTTTCTGGAACAAGAAACTGGTGATGTTTTCACCCACCAGCATCACCCCTTTGAGCAGATGTGCCGGCTCAATCATCTGCTGATTGTTTCCCCGCGCCAGGTCGATCGCCTTCTGTACCGCCTCCTGCGCTTTTATTGTAAAATTATTAAAGTTCATATATTTATTGTTTCCTTTCTTTTCTTATTATTTAACGTGAAAACCAATTCAAAAGTTCCACATCATAATGCTGAACTTCCAACCAACTTCATGCTGATTTACATCAAAGTGTGGTCAAAATGTTTGCCAAAGCATATTATCTGACTTTTTGGCAGAAGTTGATCCTCTCATCGTTGTATAGAGATTGTTATCACCCCATGTGAATGGTAAACGGCATTACAGGATAAATCTATTCAAAGAAAATCAAGCGGACTTTTTATTTTTGGCTTCGATAGGTCGGTAACGTGTGTATAGATTTCGGTCGTATAATCCTAAATTTAGGATTAGACAACGGAAATATATGCAAGGGCAAGTGAGAAGAAGAAACAGGAAGCCCTAGGAAAGCTGAACCCGGGAATAGTCAGGAAAGGTAAGACTTGTTGGCAGAAAGACCGTGAGTTGATGGGGTACTTGAAGAGCCTTCAGCAGAAATACTGAATTTATTATGTAAAGTTTGTCTATACGGGATATCTGCTGTAACTTTGAGTATAAATAGATTGCAACGAGTGAAAGAAGACAAACTTTACATAACAACAGGCTTTACATATAGCCTTCTACATCGAAATTACATGGGTGCACCGACACAGATTCGAGTATATGACAACAAGGTACTATTAAGAGAAGGTGAGACAAATACAGCCAGATACGTATTTATATCTCAGGGTTAATTTTCTCAATAACCCGAAGTTGCCGAAGTTTTACCGAAGTTTTACCGAATAAATACCGGATAGTTTTAACGAGACATATTAACCAAGAAATCTGTGTTTATCCTATATCTTTCGTCAAACCGTGTCATAAAGCGTATTTATCTCCTCTATGATTTCTGCAGATCGTAGTTTATTGAGTCCGGCTTTAGCTGCAACAGCCATCACATCTCTGACTGTCGGTTCTCCATTGTTGTGAATGGTGGTCGTATGGAATCCGTTGAATCCGCCACCCGGTAAAAGATCGTATGCCGGAGAAAGCTTCCAGTCGCCATTCATCAACTGGAAAGAAAAGTTTTTGGCGTGATCGTCCCGATTCTTAATCGCAATATTAAACACCATTTGACGGTACAGCGCATAAACCTCTTCCATATTTTTAGTGAGGATATGACATAACTGTAACAGATCTCCGTAGTCAAGACTTGGCACACGGTAATCTGCATTCAACAGTCCGGCTGCACTCACGGTATGAATTTTCCCTTGCGGAGTTCTGTCAAATCGCTCTACAGCAAAATACTTCCCTTCAAACAACCTTGTTTCAGGCATATTGATACCGCATTTTTTAGCCAATAAGGAGTATTTATATTCTATCTCTCCAACATTTGCGGGGTCCATAGTCGCCTTGAATTTAACAAGCCATTCTTTGCCATCTATCTTCACAAACACTTTAGGCCTTGCACCGCCCGAGGAGCCGCCGTATTTATAGAGTGTATCGAGAGACTCTCCGTCATAACTGGAAGTGAGGGCTTTTTCCGCATCGCTTGCCAGCTTATTGAAATCGATCATTTCATCTTTTGTTGATTCACTGTAATCGGGACGATATTCCAAAGCACCTCGTCCTGTACTCCCGATTAAAGCCAATCGTTGAAGAATCGTCAGCTTGGCAGGATCGACACCTTTACTCCTTACATACCGGTCAAGGATGAGATTTCCCCAACCATCCGGCAAGCTATCATCAAATACACCAAATCCTCCGTTAAAAGGCGTACGCCTAGCGATGAATACTTCCGATTTAAGTGGGAGATTAAACGGTGAAATAGAATCTCCGGACGCCAGATAAGCGGAATCATATTCAAATGCACAAAGAAAATCGGGGGTAAGGGCAATCCGGCCGACTTTCATCGTATTCATGAAAACTTCTATGACTTTCACCTCATTCATTGCGCGACCCTCTCTTTCTCTGTTTAACTTTCTCTGTTTTCAATAAATCATCGATACTTTGATATGACTTTTTTGAAAACAATTCCATAAACCCTTCAACATCATCAAGGGCAATAGCACATAGCACCAGATTATGAAGAGTAATTTCCCCGGTATTCTCAAATCGACGATAAGCGTCATACCCTATACCGGCACGTCTGGCAAAAGCCCTCTGCGTAAGATTGCGTTCCAGTCTTTGACTCTTAACTCTTCTTGCGATTCCTTTTAGGATAGCATCAGGAGTACTATTTATAATTGTGGATATATTCATATTTAAACCATTAATCGCACTATTATCATGTTTATTTACATAATTGTAAAGATAGGAAGAATTATTGGTATATACAACTATGATATAAGAAAGAAGTACAACCAAAGTTCAACTTAGAAGTGCAACACTTTGCATACTTTTTTTGGGATTTAGATAATTAGCATTATTTTTGATAAATCAATAGTACGAGGATATATGATAAAATCGGGGTCGCATGAAGCCAATATTTATAATTTCAGGTGATAAGGGAAGTGGAAAATCTACCTTCCTCACTGATGTGCTGTCGCTGCTTCAGTCGGATGGATTTGTGGTGAATGGGTTTGTAGCATTGCATGACGTTGAATATGACTCCTACCTGATTAAAAATGTGGCGACCAACGAGGAGTCTTTGATCATGCAAAGGGTGGGCAGTTATGAAAAACGTCCTGATCATTTCAGAATTTTTCGGGAAGGAGAAGAAAAAGGCGTCATCTGGATAGGTGAGATTTTGGAGCAGTCGCCGGACATTGCTGTTATAGATGAAATAGGTGGTTATGAATTACAGGGAAAGCTTTGGAGTGAAAGTTTTTCAAGATTGGTGGAGTCTGAAATTCCTCTGATTTTTACCGTCAAAACCAAACATCTCGATGCAGTTATGAAAAAGTGGAATATCGACAGTGCGATCATTTTCGATTCTGGTGATTTTGGTGATTCCGGAAAGGCAGTTGAAAAAATAAAGGAATGGACAGGGTTAACTCGGAAATAACAGGTGTGGTTCTGGCCGGAGGTCAAAGTCGGCGAATGGGCTTCAACAAGGCTGAGGCTGAAGTTAGTGGCGAGACCATGCTCATCCGGATGATTGAGAAACTACGCGAAGTTACTTCCGATATCATTATCAGCAGCGGATCCATCGCATATCCCGATATACCGTGGCCACAAATACCTGATGAATTTCCTCAACGTGGCCCCTTGGGAGGAATTTATTCTGCTTTGAAAGCTTCTTCATCTGAATTAAATTTGATTGTATCATGTGATATTCCATTGATATCTGTATCTTTATTGAAATTTATTGTTTCAAAGGCAAAAGAGAGTGATGCGTTGCTTACATTGCCTGTTGAGTACACCGGTCAGCAACAACTGTTATGCGCTGTTTATCACAGGGATATTCTTCCGGTGTTAAAACAGCAGATTGATGCTGATCAGCTTAAAATGAAGAATTTACTGGATTTAGTGACGGTTGAATATATTCATATATCCAAAGAGCACCCACTATTTCATGAACATGCTTTTACAAACGTCAACACTACGAGCACATTACAAATAGCCCGGGAACTATGGCACAACAAACAAGACTAGTGAACGATAAATGGATCAAAGCATCGGTACTCGCTGGTTTGTGGGCAGCTGTCGAGATTATAGCGGGTAGTTTTTTGCACAATCTGAAAATTCCTTTTTCAGGTACTTTCCTTACGCTTATTTCAATAATACTGGTCATTGGTTTTTTTCAGATATGGCCAAAATATGGAATTATCTGGCGGGCGGGTTTGATAACCGCGCTAATGAAATCCATTTCTCCAAGTTCTGTCATTTTAGGCCCTATGATAGCCATTGCCATGGAGGGTTTTGTCATGGAGTTCGCCGTCCGTTTATCAGGCAGGAACATAATAGGATATATAATTGCAGGAATGCTGACAATGGTGGGGATCCTGGTGCATAAGATTGTGCGGCTCTACCTGCTTTATGGCTGGGATATATTTCAGATTTATGAAGAGATGTACAATTTTGCAACCCGGTCTCTTGAATTTCTTCACACGCAACCCATGCGCGCGGTATTGTTCCTTTTT
>JBAYRG010000158.1:0-7174 GCA_041676805.1 Proteiniphilum sp. | reverse complement strand
GGATGGATATCGAGAAAAGCATAAAATCGATCCTCCTCGGCGATCTTATAAGAGGGAATCTCCCCCGCGATAATTTTACTGAAAATAGTCATTGCTGTTGGATTAGTTGTTGAATTATTGAATAAACTCCAAGTCTCACCCTTAACACTCTTCACTCTTTATTCTTCACTCTTCACTCTTCACTCTTTATTCTTTATTCTTTATTCTTTATTCTCTCTAAACCGCAATTTCAATGATCTCGAACGTCATCATGCCCGACGGCACTTTTATCTCGGCCACATCACCCACTCTCTTTCCCATCAGACCCTGGGCAATAGGGGTATTGACGGCAATCTTACCGCTTTTCAGGTCGGCCTCGCTTTCCGACACCAGCATGTAGGTCATCAACTTATTAGTTTTCAAATTTTTGATGGTAACCCTGTTCATAATCTGCACCTCATCTGTACCAATGGCACTCTCATCAATAAGGCGGGCATTGGCGATCAGGTTCTTCAACTGGGAGATCTTTGCCTCCAGCAACCCTTGCGCCTCTTTTGCCGCGTCATATTCTGCGTTTTCCGACAAGTCGCCCTTATCCCTTGCTTCCGCAATCTGGCGGGATATCTCAGGTCTCTGCACAGATTCCAGTTCTATCAGTTCTTCTTTTAATTTCCGAAGCCCTTCTTCGGTCATATACGTTACAGCCATAATTCCCTTTTTTTACAGTTCAAACTCAACGTAAAGAAAAAGAATTCCGGCCTTTTATCACAAGACCGGAACCCCTTTTTTCCATGTTTATACTTTTACAAAGATAACACTTTATCTCAATGAAACAAAATTTCGGTATATGTTTTACAACACCTTAGCCAACTCTCCGGCTAACTGGTTATTGTTTTCGATCCGGGCTATAATGTCTCCCTCACGGTTGATAAGGAAGGCAGTGGGTATTTGCCTCACGTTATAGGTAACCAGCAGTGTGGAGTTGACCGACCTGGGATCCCTCACGGTAAGCCAAGGAAGATTGGCTGCCGCTGTTTTCCAGAAATGTTCATCGGAGTCGAACGACACCTGGTATATCTCGAAGCCTTTCGACTGATAACGACCGTATAGATCATTCAGCTCCATATTGTGTCTTGGCGAGAAATCGGCATCATACACCACAAAATCGAGCAATACCACTTTACCGTTCAGCGATGACAACGCCACTTTTTGGCCATTCACTTCCGGCAAGAGAATATCGGGCAATCCCGCCGCCTCTACCACCGGTATATTCTCTAATAGTTTCGCCTGTTTTTCTTGCTTTTTCCTTACCTTTAACGCGTTCATGGTAAACTCATAGAGATGCTTTGTCCTCTCCGTATCAGGGTAATAACGATTCCACGAGGTAGCTACCGCGCCAAACATCACATAATCCTGCCTGCTATAGGGATCAAAGACCAGCCAGTCGTTTATTTTCTGGAAAATAGCATAGTAGGCGGTCGCGCTCGACGGGTTCCCCAGGATCATCTTCGACACCGCCGTCTTATATTGCTGCAGGATGGTGTCCAGCTGCTCCATAAATGCCATATCGTCAATCGACCCGGCTTTGTGCCGGCTCTCCAGATCGGCAATCCCACGGGCTGCGACCCGGGTGAGGGCGTCCACCTCTTTCATCTGGTCGTTGGTAGGAGAATTCTCCACCGTAAAGGTATTATACCAATCTGATGCATCGGCATTGAGATGGAGCGTCTCCGCGGAATCCACGGCAAAAACGGCAATCCGATTACCAATACGCAGTTGATAGAACTCCGGATTTCCAGGCGCCGGCTGTTTGAAAGTAAACGTCCCATTGTCTTTCAACACTGCGGAATCGAGCGGGCTCACACCAGACAGGCCACGATGCTCCAGATAGAGCGTATCGCCTTCCGCGGAGACTATACTCCCCGTCACTTTAAATGTCTCTCCTTGTTTACAGGAAAAAAACAGCGTACAGGCCAGCAAAACCGGCAAAGACCTCCTTAATATTTTTTTCATATATTTAATTGCTCAAGATGCAAGAACCAAAGATATAATGTGCTAATTTATCAATCCCAAACTTTGGGAGGGAGTACCCATTGTGCTGAGCAAAGGTAGCAAATGTTTCCGAAAAAATTTGAATTGTCAATTAAAACTTTTATTCTTGCCACTCTTTCCACCTCCCCACTCTCCGCAACGCAGCAAAAAATAATTGGACTGGACTCTCCGGTGTATCTCCCTTTAAATTAATGATTTAACCCAACCATATGCCGAAATAGTACAAATCCGGAAGAGTGGATGCGGGAAAAACACAAATATTTGCGGATACAGTGAAAGACTGTATAGCATAATAGTCCTACTTTTGCCTGAAACAATAGCCGCACAAAAAAGTGCAATCCTATTTTATATTGCATATAACAAAAAAAAGTGCTATCTTGCATCCTGTATAGAAATATAGAAGAGATACACAATAATATTATAAAGACAGACAATAATATTATAGAAGTGCGCAAATAAAGTTTACAGAAATAGAAAATAGAAATACTTATTCTTTTGTATCAGAGAAGGATGAGTAGTAATTGGTTAATTTATATCGTATGGAATCGTTTTACCTGCGTCTATCCTGTATGTTGAATAGTCAGTCTCTCTCCCATTATTCCGGGAAGACGGCTATTTACATCGGAGCAACCTTATTTATCCTGGCTTTAATCGCATTATTATTCACTATTTTCGAGAGGATAAGGAATAACCGTATACAGCAGCAGGAAGAGCGTTTCCTCAGCGATGTTTTCGCCAAGATCACCCATGAAATCCGTACCCCGCTGACCGTCATCCTCGGATTAAGCAAACAGCTCAAGGATCAGAAAAATCTCTCCAACGGCAACCTCTCCACTTACCTCAACACCATCGAACGGCAGGGAAAAAGCCTTTCAGAATTGGTGAACCAACTTCTCGACATAGCCAATTTGCAATCATCCGACAAAACCGTGGAGTGGAAAACCGGAAACATCGCCGTTTTTGTGGAGATGGTATTCGAAACCTTCCGCATCTATGCAAAACAAAAAGAGATAGAGCTCCATTTCTTCTGCAGTGAGAGCGAGGCGGAGATCGACTTCGTCCCCGACTGGCTCCATAAGATCCTCTATAATCTCCTTTCGAATGCGATCAAGTTCAGTGACGAAGGCTCACGCATCCATCTTATCATGGAAAGGGATAAAAGGGACCGCAAAAATATGATAATCAAAGTAATTGATCAGGGAAAAGGAATCAATAAGGAGATGCTTCCCCATATTTTCGACCTGTTCTACAAATGTCCGCATACAGGAAAGGGGATATCAGCCGGCAATGGAATAGGGCTCGCGCTCGTCAAACAACTGACCGAAGCGATGGAAGGAACCGTCCGGGTGGAAAGCGAGGAGGGAAAGGGATCCACCTTCACCGTTGAACTGCCTCTCTACAGGAATGAAAAGAGACTTTACGCCCGATGGATACCCGAAAAGAACGCATCACTCCCCCAGATAACATCCCTCACGGGAGAGAGAGATGAACTGGCCGTCTCCTCCGCCCTCAATGAGAACGATCCGCGCACAACCATCTTGTTGGCGGAAGACAACAAGGATATCGCCATTTATATCCGGGCCCTCTTCTCTGACGAACAATACAATATCATAGATGCGCGCAACGGCGAGAAAGCATGGGAGATGGCCAACCTATATACTCCCGACATCGTCATCACCGACGTGATCATGCCCAAAAAGAGCGGCACTGAATTATGCAGGGAGATAAAAGCATCTCCCCTGCTCAACCATATCCCTGTGATCATGATTTCGGCAAAGAACAGCGAGTCCGACCTGCTTGAAGGATTAAAAAGCGGCGCCGACTGTTATATCCGCAAACCGTTCTATCCCGAAGAGCTGCGGCTGCGCGTGGAGAACCTACTGGAGACCCGGCAACTGTTGAAGGAGAAGTATGGCAGGTCGGTGCACAAAGAAGAGAAAACAGAACAAGAGGAGAATAACAACGCGCACAGCGAATTCCTGCGCCATGTGACCGATATTGTCTACCGTGAGATGAAGAATCCCGATTTCACACCCGGACAGCTGGCCAGAGAATTGGCCATCAGCGTGTCGCAACTGAATAAAAAGCTGAACGCCATCACCGGCTACCCCTCCTCCACCTATATCCTGCAGGTGAAGCTCAACCATGCCAAAAAGATATTCAACACCCAAAACAAGACCATCGGTGAAGTGGCTGCCGAATGTGGCATCTACGATGTGAACTACTTTTCACGGGTATTTAAAAAATATACCGGCGTCACGCCTACCCAATTCAAACGGCTACCCTCAAATTAGAGGCCATCCGGTTGCATTTTACGGGGAACAAAAACAGGGAAAACAAACTTTACAACCCCGAAAAAAGATTTTACATCTCAAAATCGATTATAAGCACATATATAAATCTATATATCAGTATTTTGAGCTCATTCAATGAGCAAATGATACTATTCAGTACAAATGTTAAAGCCTGTTTCATCCTAAATTTAACGAAATAAATCCTAACCATAGATTTGTGAAAAGCGTAAGTTTGTCATCAAATTATATAGCGGTTCAAAGGACGTCCAGAAATTTTCAAACGTTCAGAGACAGCAAAAACAAAGAAAACAAAAAAAACGCTGAACGGTCGCAAGACAATCAACATACGGGCAAAAAAACTGCTCCAAACGTAACAGAAATGGAACAAACAGCAAAAATAGAGTCATATTCAATCTTTTAGGGTAGGCTGACAATATCTATTAACATGTTTCATACTCGGCAGTGATTTTTATTCAGAAAAACAATTAAAATAGAGGTCTATGAAGTATAAACTAGTTCAAAAAGCCAATCCGCTCGAGCCCGACACAGAACGGAAATGGTATGCCAGCCCTGTCAAGGCTGGTACCATAAACAACTACCAGTTGAGCAAGGGTATAGCAAGCAAGTCGTTTCTCGCTCGAGGTGCGGTGATCAATGTCATTGAAAATATGGTGGACGAGATACCCCGCTATCTTATAGAAGGGTACAGCGTGAACCTGAACAATTTCGGCACATTGCGGCTCTCCCTTTCGAGCGAAGGCGTGGAGGACCCCGAAAAATTCACTCCCGAGAATATCAAGAACATGCGAGTGGTCTTTACCCCTTCACCTGAATTGAAAAAGACATTGCAGAATATCCATTTTGAAGAAATAAAATAATCACCCGGCAGTTGCGGTTGCTTTTCGTGCTGCACCGGACAACAACAAAGAACAGGGCTCAATGGACAACAAGCTCAACCATATTCCTCAGAAGCTCCTTGCCAGGAAACAATCGCTGATGCTTCATGCATTAGGGTTTGTGACCGGTGATCCCACCATAAGGATCGCCTATCCTTATGTGTTTCATCCGGGGTTAAGGGTCAAGGTGGATGAGCCGGGAGAGTCTAAATGGATCTATATGATGTTACCCGTCAGCAGGGGCAGCCTGATCACCAATATTAATATCGCGCATCACCGGACCGGCCTGCAGAGCCATATATCGTTTGTCAGGCTGGTGGAGCAGCGCGAGCCGGTATCCGCCACGGTGGTATATAACCAAGAGGTGAAGGATACAATATCTGCCACCTGTGTCATTGGCGCAGACTGCCATGTGGTGGTGAATAGCAGTATCCTGTTAAAGGTATGTATGGACTTTACCAGTACGGACGATATGATTGAATTAGGATCGGTGGAGGTATGCTATATTCCTGAATATACATCCTTTACGGAGCAGAAAAGAAAGGAGGTTAGAAAAGTAGCATATCAAAAGGAAGAACCGGTAGCCGGCCTGTTTGAAAGCAGCCACTCGCTGAATCTGCAACGTCCGTCGTTTGTGGAGTTATTTCTTCAAAAGAAAAAAAAGAGAAAGGTCAGTTTCTGATTATAAAAAATATAGAACACCAATTGTGTAATATTTTAATTCATTTTTATTATTAAATTTTTATTGTATGAAAAAAAGTTATTTATTTAAGTTGTTAGTCTTTGCGGTAATTGCGGCGTTTGTCACCGTTACTTCTTGTAAGGACTATGATGACGACATCAGCAATCTTGAGCAACAGATTGCAGGTCTCAGTACCACTTTGAGTGACATCAAGGCCAAAGTCGACGCAGGCGCTGTTATCACTAAAGTAGAAAGTACCACTGATGGTGTGAAAGTTACGTTGAGCGATAATAAAACTTTCGAGCTGAAAAATGGTGCTGACGGTGCTAAGGGCGACAAAGGCGACAAAGGTGACACTGGTGCTAAAGGTGACAAAGGTGACACTGGCGCTAAGGGCGACAAAGGTGACAAAGGTGACACTGGCGCCGCAGGTGCTCCGGGTTGGGTATACGATGTACGCCCCGCAAGTGGAACCGATGCGACTCCCTACTGGTGGGTTGACAAAGGTGACGGTTTCGTAATTACAGACTACAAAGCCCAGGGACCAAAAGGTGACCAAGGCGAACAGGGCGTCCCGGGTGTGGACGGTAAAGACGGTGTATGGTATGTTCCCGATGTGGACGAAACTTGGCACAAGTGGGCATATAATGCCGAAGGCGTAGCCGAAGACCAGGGAAGTACCGGAGTAGATTGGTTACCCGAAGGAACAATCACTGCAGTGAAGAACGGGAATGGCGATGTGACTTTCTCCAATGTGAAAGGACTGAACGGAGCCACCACATTCACAATCTTCAACAGTAAAATCCTGAGAAGCTTGACATTCATCCCCGACTATACTTCAACTGACGGAACTCCGCAGATCGTGGTAAGGGGCTTGAAAGAGTGGGAAGGCCGTAAATTCAAAGCAAATAGCGCTGGTGAATACTGGCAAGTAAAAGCCAATGGTAAAATCTACAAGGGCATCACCGTATTGAATTACGACTTGAGTCCCTCGAATGCCACATTGGCCGATTTCGACGTGATTGCATACCTCCATCAGGCAACTCTCCTGAGAAGCGCTGCTGATGACTACCTCGTATTGACAGAGGAAGCTACTGTTAATAACGGCGTATTGAGCGTTCCCGTATTAATCGGATTTAACAATTATCCCGTTGCCCAGGATGGTAAAAACCACAGCGTGGCATTACAGGTGAAAATCAAGGATGAAGGTGATGCGGAACGTTTCGTAGTATCCTCTGAATATGTGAAAGTAAATTTCGACCTGTTGGATG
>JBAYRG010000157.1:0-7201 GCA_041676805.1 Proteiniphilum sp. | reverse complement strand
TGTCGCAATCGGCACAAAACGAACTATCGAGTTTGGTCACCATACTGCTTGGTATAACCATTGCCAGTACAATGACGGCCGATCGTTTTATCCGTACCGATACGCTGATCATTATTGCACTTGGTCTATTCGCCTTTATTTTCGATACTTTCGGAGGGGTGATCTTTGCGAAATTCTTGAACCTGTTCCGCAAAGAGGGTAACAAAATTAATCCGATGATAGGTGCCTGCGGAATTTCAGCATTCCCAATGTCAGCCCGCGTAATCCATCAGATGGGACAGAAAGAAGATCCCTACAACTATTTGCTTATGCCGGCTATCAGCGCCAATGTGGGTGGACAGATAGGATCGGTAGTGGCAGGAGGTATTATATTGACATTAGTTCCTTTACTCGCTTAAAAAAATAAAGAGATATGACATCAACAATACAAACAGCTTTATTCATTGCCGTGGTAGGATTAGTAGGAATTTTTGTTTTTATGTCCTTTTTTTACCTGATCATTCTTGCGCTCGACAAGTATTTACCTTACCGGGAAGAAAAACCTGTAGAGGAATTTATAGATGAGATATCGGAAGAGGAGGAAGAGTAACCTTTTCCTTTTATTCCTAATGTGTATAATACAAGAAGTGAGGCCCCACTGGTTTCGCTTCTCGTTTATAGATAGTGTACATTGAAATTTTGAATTTACTATCTATTTTGTTTTCTTACGTCAGCCCCCCACATCAATTTGTCGCGCAAGGTTTCGTAGAAGGTATGGCCAATACGTTTCACCACACGGAGTGTATAATCATCCTTTCTTACCTGGATATTTACCGACTCATCCAACACACGCGATTCTCCATCTACTGAGACAAGAAACATATGGCTGCGGCTTTCCACTTTCAACGAGATAATACTGCTGTCGTCCACCACCAACGACCGCGATGTAAGGTTATGAGGTGCGATAGCCGAAAGGATAATACTGGGCGTAGTGGGAGATAAAATGGATCCGCCAATACTCAGTGAATAGGCTGTAGATCCGGTGGGTGTCGATATCACTAACCCATCAGCCTGATAAGAAGTCAGGTAATCGTTGTTGATGTAGGCATGGATCGAAAGCATAGAAGCCGTATCCTGTTTAAGAATAGCCACCTCGTTAAGTGCATGCACATTGAAATGTTCCGGCGGAAAGGCTTCGTCGGTTGACAATTTCAGTAATGTGCGTTCTTCCACTTTATATGCACCCTCCATTACCTCTTGCAACGTCTCTTCCATGTCGGCATAATTAATGGCAGCCAAAAAGCCCAATCGTCCCGTATTGATACCCAGAATTGGGATACCTGAATTTCCTACTGTCCCGGCCGTTCTAAGGAAAGTGCCATCTCCCCCCACACTCACCGCCATATCCACCGGTGGGAGCTTGTCTTCAAGGGTACAAAGAGGAACGATCCGTTGCCTCAAAGGCGCCGGCAAACTATTGAAAAAATTTGAAAGCAGCCACAATTCTCCTCCATTTCGGTTAATGGCTTCGCATACCCCGCATATCTGTTCTTCAGCTTTGGCAGTCCTGTCAGGGAACATACTCCCGAATAAAGCAAATTTCATCTTTTTATTAATCGTTAAATCGTTAAATTGGCCATATTGGCACTATTAGTCCCGATTCATCGGGATTGGCACATTAGCACATTGGCACATTAGCACATTAGCACATTGGCACATTGGCATATTAGCACATTGGCACATTAGCACATTGGCATATTGGCACATTGGCATATTGGCACATTAGCATATTGGCATATTGGCACATTGGCACATTGGCATATTGGCACATTGGCACATTAGCATATTGGCATATTGGCACATTGGCACATTGGCACATTGGCACATTAAAATCACATTTCCAAATAGTACATCAACTCTTCCAGCCGCTCTTTTTGTTTGTCGGTTACTTCCCCGTCTTTCATAAAATAGTAAACCACATTATAGTTAAACCGTTCAAAACTTCTTAAAAGAACAGTCACATCATCTGTATCCAATTTCAAAGAGACCAATAGAAATTCCCCTCCGGAAATAGGCATAATATTAAGAGCCGTTATATGCGCATTATTACTTTCCACAATCCGGGCTATCTCCGTGAGCGTATAATCTTTCAACCGAACCTCCAATATGATAAGGGAATTTTCCGTCTTGGAAAGTTCTGTAAATTGCCCGGGAGTAAACGATGAACTGAACTTTTCCACCTGCTCTTTGATAAATTCTTTGGTTGACATTGCGCAAAACAGTTATTTCGTATTACATTTGTATCTGATTTACAAAGATGGCAAAATTTTGCTTATTTGAAGGCCCCACGGGTTTTTATTTTTTTCTTTTTATGACCAAACTTAGTGTAAATATTAACAAAGTGGCTACTTTACGCAATGCGCGCGGCGGAAATATTCCCGATCTGACGCAGGTAGCTACCGATTGTCAGCTTTTCGGAGCAGAAGGTATTACAGTACATCCCCGTCCCGACCAACGGCATATCCGCTATTCCGACGTCTTTGAGCTGCAGGCGAAAGTACATACAGAATTCAATATCGAGGGAAATCCTACCCCCGAATTCATCTCTCTGATCCGAAAGATCAGGCCCACACAGGTAACACTCGTACCCGACGCCCATGACGCCATTACTTCGGATGCCGGATGGGACACCGTCACACACAAAGATTTATTGACTGATATTGTCAACGAATTCCAGACGATGGGTGTGCGTACTTCCATTTTCATCAATGCTGAATTGGAGATGATTCGGATGGCTTCGCAAATTGGCACAGACAGGATTGAACTCTATACCGGCCCTTATGCCGAATCATACCGTGCTGACAGGGAAAAGGCAATAGCGCCTTTTGTTGAAGCAGCCACCCTGGCTAAAAATCTTGGATTAGGCATAAATGCGGGACACGACCTGAATTTGGAGAATCTCGCTTATCTTTATCAAAATATCCCCTGGTTGAAAGAGGTATCAATAGGTCATTCACTGATTAGCGATGCACTTTATCTGGGGTTGAAAGAAACAATAAAAGCGTATAAAAATTGTTTAAAAGAGCCTCTAGAAGAGGTTTAGCTATTCAAATTAACTATCTTTATCCACAAAACAAATAGAAAAAAGATAAAATGAATCTATTGCAAATACCGGTGCCGGGAGATACAGCCCAGGCTATTTACAACACCATGGCAGTAGCCGAGACAGACGCTATGACAATGAATGCTTTCGATCTGGCATTAAAAGGTGGTTGGTTAATGATTGTTCTGCTCATCCTTCTGCTGATGACTGTTTATGTGCTTATTGAAAGGACACTCATCATCAACAAAGCAAGCAAAGAGGACAATTCATTCATGAACCGTATCAAAGATTATATCCACGACGGGAAGATTGATGCTGCTATCACGCTCTGCCACAATACCGACACTCCTTCTGCCCGTATGGTGGAAAAGGGTATTTCCCGTTTGGGCAGGCCTACGGCCGATGTGATGTCTGCCATCGAAAACCAGGGTAATATTGAAATTTCCAAGCTGGAAAAGGGATTGCCTGTGCTGGCCACTTCTGCATCGGGTGCCCCTATGGTGGGTTTCTTAGGCACGGTAACCGGCATGGTGAGCGCTTTTATGAGTATGGCTAACGCAGGAGCCAACGTGAGTATAACCACACTCTCGGGTGGTATCTACGAAGCATTGGTGACCACCGTTGCAGGACTTATCGTAGGGATTATTGCCTTATTTTCTTTCAATTACCTTACCACACGTATCAAGGGAATTGTAAATAAATTAGAGATGAGGGTTATGGAATTCATGGATATCCTCAATGAACCGGCAGCGTAATTGATGTGATGATGTGATGATGTATTAAATCAACTAATCAGCAAATCAACAAATCAACAAAATGGCTTTAAAACAACGATTTACGATAGAGAGTAATTTCAGCATGGCATCCATGACGGATGTGATCTTCCTGTTGCTTATCTTCTTTATGATTACCTCCACCTTTGTGGTGCCCAACTCCATACAGGTATTATTGCCCCGCTCGCAGCAACAGACACAGGCAAAACCTATTACACGGGTAACCATTGACAAGGATCTCAAATATTATGTGGCCAATGCCAATGAGAGAGAGAAGCAAGTAACATTCGAAGAGATCACTCCTTTTCTGCAATCGGCCTATACTGCGGATCCCAGCATATTCGTAGCACTTTATGCAGATGAAACCGTTCCCTATCGGGAGATTGTACGCGTGCTGGATATTGCCAATCAAAACAAATTCAAGATGGTGCTGATGACGAGGCCAAATTAGGATCTAAGATTTGGCATTGGGGATTTGATATTTGGAATCTATTTGGGATTGGGGGATTGGAGAAATCAACAACGATAAGGAATAAAGGAAACGAGGAAATGCAAATCGACAGGGAAAAAATAGGAGGAATAATAGGAACAATAATTTTCACAATATTACTGTTTCTCATCTTGTTATTCACTGTTTTCAAATTATCAATCCCACCCGAAGAACTGGAAGGAATACCGGTAATGTTCGGAACAATCGAAAATGCTGCCGGCATTGCCGAGCCAATCAGACAGGAAGTGGTACCCACTCCTATCTCTCAACCGGAAATTCCCCCCTATTCTCCTACCGAACCACTCATCACTCAAACTACGGAACCGACCATCGACGTGGAGGCGCAACGGGAAGAGGAACGCCGCAGGGCACAATTGGAAGCTGAGCGCAAAGCAAGGGAAGAAGCTGAACGACGGCGGCGTGAAGAGGAAGCACGCAAGCGGGAGATCAATCAACAGATGTCGGGACTCTTTGGTGAAAGTCAGGGAAGCCGCGGCAATACGGAAGGTCAAGGGACACAAGGAGTTTCTACCGGGAATGCGACACAAGGTTCACCTACAGGCAACGGAGGAATAGGCTCTTATGACCTGGGAGGACGCAGCTTGGGCAGTGGCGGTCTTATTCAACCCCGATATACGGTGAACGACTACGGGACTGTGGTTGTCAATATTACAGTAGATCCTGCCGGTAACGTAATCCACGTGGAAATTGGGCGTGGCACAAATACTCCCAGCACCACTCTCCGTGAAGAAGCGTTAAGGGCTGCCCGAAGTACTAAGTTCAACGCGATCAACTCCGCAAACAACCAGCAAGGAACCATTACTTATAGATTTAATCTCAATTAAGCAATTATAGGTATATCCTGAAATAAGTTACCTATGAAGTAGCTGTTCTATGTTTTACTAAAAAAATAACAATCATGAAGAAAGTAGCCCTCTTTTTAGCAAACGGTTTTGAAGAAATAGAAGCGCTCGCCACCGTTGATATTTTAAGGAGAGCGCGGATACCGGTTGAGACAATATCCATTTCGGATGAAAAGACCGTAACCGGTGCGCACAATGTACCAGTTATCGCGGATAAAACCTATCAGGAAGCTGATTTCTCTGATGTTGAGGTATTAATCTTGCCGGGGGGAATGCCAGGTGCCAAAAACCTCAATGAGCATGAAGGGTTAAAACAGTTGATCATTCAATTCAACAAAGAAGAAAAACAGATCGCGGCGATCTGTGCGGCTCCCATGGTATTGGGCGGACTTGGCCTGCTCAAAAACAAACGGGCCACCTGTTATCCCGGGTTTGAAGCTGAACTAACCGGCGCAAAGACGACGGGAGAAAGTGTTGTGGTTGATGGCAATATCACTACAGGAAGAGGTCCCGGACTGGTATTCGAGTTTGCATTACGTCTGGTAGAACAGATTGCCGGCCTCAAAACCCGTCAAGAAGTACAGAACGGGCTGTTACTCTAATTACTAGGCAAACAACCTCTTTAAAAAAAATGGTGCAAATAGTTGTCTACTAACAAAGAAACAACTACCTTTGCACCGTTTTTTTATCAATATAATGTCTCACTTTTTTAATTGAACAATTATTTCACAACAAATGACTAAAAATTTAAACAATGTGGCTCCAATAGAAGATTTCGACTGGGCCGCCTATGCTGAAGGTGATTCTTACAGCAAAGAAAGCAAAGAAAAGCTTACTGAAAGCTACGACAACACCTTGAACAAAATCAATGACAAGGAAGTAGTAACAGGTACGGTAACCTCCATGAACAAACGCGAAGTGGTTGTAAACATCGGTTACAAATCCGATGGTGTGGTATCGATGAATGAGTTCCGTTACAACCCGAACCTGAAAGTGGGCGACGAAGTAGAGGTCTACATCGAAAGCCAGGAAGACAAAAAAGGACAACTGATCCTTTCTCACAAGAAAGCACGCGCTTCACGCTCCTGGGATCGTGTCAATGCCGCGCTTGAAAACAACGAAGTCATTAACGGATACATCAAATGTCGTACCAAAGGCGGTATGATCGTGGATGTATTCGGTATCGAAGCATTCCTCCCGGGATCACAGATTGATGTGAAACCGATCCGCGATTACGATATCTTTGTCGATAAGACAATGGAATTCAAGGTGGTAAAAATCAACCCTGAATACAAGAACGTGGTGGTATCGCACAAGGCCCTTATTGAGGAAGAACTCGAACAACAGAAAAAAGAGATTATCTCAAAACTCGAAAAAGGACAGGTACTCGAAGGCGTCGTGAAGAATATCACTTCATATGGTGTATTCGTCGATCTTGGTGGTGTGGACGGTCTCGTGCATATTACCGATCTCTCCTGGGGACGTATCCAGCATCCGGATGAAGTGGTGAAACTGGACGACAAGATCAACGTGGTTATCCTCGATTTCGACAACGAGAAAAAACGTATCGCACTCGGTCTGAAACAGCTGACTCCGCACCCATGGGATTCCTTGAGCGAGACCCTGAAAGTGGGCGATATCGTCAAAGGAAAAGTGGTTGTGATTGCCGATTACGGTGCATTCGTAGAAATCGCTCCGGGCGTAGAAGGATTGATCCACGTGTCAGAAATGAGCTGGACACAGCACCTGCACAGCGCACAGGATTTTATGACCGTAGGCGAAGAGGTAGAAGCTGTTATCCTGACACTCGATCGTGACGAACGTAAAATGTCTCTCGGTATCAAACAACTCAAACCCGATCCATGGGAAAATATCGAACAAAAATATCCGGTTGGTAGCACTCATACCGCCACAGTACGCAACTTCACTAACTTCGGCGCATTTGTCGAAATTGAAGACGGCGTAGAAGGATTGATCCATATCTCCGACCTTT